>JAISOP010000040.1 GCA_031275525.1 Tannerella sp. | reverse complement strand
TATAGGAGACTTGTAGCACGGCATCCTCTGCCACCGTCAGCGAGAAATTCCCGTCCACATCCGTCACCGTTCCATTGGCCGCGACGCCCTTCTCCAGTACATTCGCACCGATAACGGCCTCTCCGCGGGCATCGACCACCCTGCCGGTGATACGCCTGCCCTGCCGGTTCGCCTCCGCTGCCCCGGGTAGAAGGGCGCCTGCGCCGCTCAACCGTTTCCCGGCAGGGTAGATCAGGATCAGCTTGTTTTCCGTAATCTCGTACCCGACATTTTCGTCCTCAAGCAGGCGTTCGAGGATTATTTCCACGGTTTTGTTTTTGACGCGCATCGACACTTTCCGGTCCAAATTGATCTGCTCTTTCTCATAAATGAACCTGAACCCGGACTGGCTTTCAATCTGGTAAAGCCCCTCCTTGATGGACTGGTTCCGGAGTTCCAGCGTCAGCTTGGTACGTTGCGAATAGGCCGTAGCCGACAGGTTACCGCAAAATATTATCAACACAAAGGTTGTCAACTTCATAATGGATAAAATCTTTTTCCAAACCGGGGACCTGCTTTTGCCCCGGCAATTGTTACTGTTTTTTAAATTCATATATTTGCAAATAGATGGTTAGTTACTGTTGTGTTTGGAAACACGTATAGATTAATTATCAAAGTTTTTGCGGGGAATGTAGCAGCATTTCCCGCTTTTTTTCCGGTTTACTTTTCCATAGGCAGTTTTATTTAGAGGTGATGATAATCTTTTTCCCGCTCACCTGGTAGCTGATTTTACTCAACCGCACCAGGGCCTCCAGGACGTCCGTGATACTTTCTTCCTGCAGGACGCCGTTGTAGTGGATCGTTGCTCCGATGTTGCCCCGGAGGGTGATTTGCACATCGTACTGCCGCTCCAGCCTTTTGCAGACTTCCGAGAGCGACATCTCATCCATATACAGCTTGTTGTTGATCCACCCATAGGTGTACGCCAAAGGGGTATTCTCCTTTTTCAGTTCGTTGGTTTTCGGATGGTAAACCGCCATTTCCCCGGCTTTCAGGCACATTTTCCCGGTCGCGTGGGAAAGTTCGACATTGCCTTCCAGCAGCGACGTCCGGACGGTAGAATCCTCCTCGTAGGCGCACAGGTTAAACGTCGTACCCAGCACTTTCACCT
The DNA here is from genome assembly GCA_031275525.1 of Tannerella sp. Taxonomy (GTDB): domain Bacteria; phylum Bacteroidota; class Bacteroidia; order Bacteroidales; family Tannerellaceae; genus Tannerella. The sequence goes on along the minus strand of JAISOP010000040.1, from coordinate 7,626 downwards.
GTAACCCACCGGCCGTATTCACCACCAGGGGCCGTTCGCTTGCAGCGATCTTGAAAAAGCCTTCGCCCTGGAAATAAAGCTCCCGGATGCGTTTCCCCGGATGATAGGAATAGCGGATATTCGACCCGGCATTCAGTTTCACGGTGGAGCCGTCCGGCAATACAGCCTCCGAACGGCTGCCGTAGCCCACCGTCATACACATCTCCACCCCCGTCTCTTTCTCCGGCAACCCCCAGTAGGAAAGCACGAAAAAAACCGCCACGGCGGCAGCTATCCCCCCAATCGCGGGATAGAAACGGGCCAGCCGTTTACGGGTTCGTTGTTGCCGTTGATTGACGGCGTGTACTCTTTCCCATGCCGACTTTTTGTCAAACGATTCCATTTGCGCAACATACCGGGATTCGTCCCAGATTTTTTTGTATTTCACCAAATCGGCCCAGTGAGATTCATCGGCCGCCAGCCATTCCGCCAGCACCGGGTCATCCGGGCGACCGCTTCCGCCTTCAAGCAGATAGTCAACGATATGCAAACCAATATAGTTATTCGTGTCCATTCCGATGGATGTTTCTTTTTTCCCTACAAGACACCTCCCGATGAAAAAAGTCCCGCCCGACAGCGCTTTTTCCAAAGCACAGGGAAAGTCCTTTAAGTCTTTTAGGCCTGTTAGGTCTTTTAGGCCTCGAGGGAACCGAACTACACAGAACCGGTCATGCACAAAACCATACCGTGCACGGTATAGTAAAGTAGAATTAAACGCACTATTTTAATCCGCGCAAAGTATAACGGTCAAATGAGACGGATCACCCGGACGGATAAATTCACTAAGCTAATGAAGCCTGCTTCACCAGGCTGATGAAGCCTGCTTCACCAGGCTGATGAAGCAGGCTTCACCAGGTTGATGAAGCAGGCTTCATTAGGCTAATGAAGCAGGCTTCACCAGACTGATGAATCCGACCTCCCGCGCCGCGGAAAGCCTTCCGAACCAAACAAGAACTATTTATTATATTATTATTCAATTAATTACTTACATGATGAAAAGAAGAATTTTGACTTTCCCCAACGGAATCCTCCGGCGATTCCTGAGGGCCGGCACACTGGTTGCTGCCTGTGCCCTGCTGTTTGCCGCCTGCGGAAAAGACGACGACGATCCCGAACCCGAACCCGAACCTGATCCCGGGCCGGTGGCCTGGACGCTCCGCTATGCCGTGTGCGTGAGCGAGAACCCGGAAAATGTACCCCTGCCGGACTTGGCGGGCAAGACAATCCAAAGGATTGTGCTTATTGAGGATGAGGAGGCCGAGTGGTTGAACGCCGCGCCGGCTGCGTAGGAACTTATGCCTTTGGGATTGACGGTAATGGCGCCGGTGGTGACGTCGAAGAAAAAGTTGAAGGGGTGGATTTCCGGGCATCGTCAACGAGGATGTAGCGCGTATGTTCGGTTACGTTTTTGAAGAGATGTTTGTTTTCCGCCATTTTGGGATTGTGCCCGGGGAGGGTAATAGTGGAAATGCTGGCGTTTGGATACCTGTAGCGCCCGGTGCGGGTAAGCATTCGACCGGGCACCTCTTGTGTATCGCACAAAAGAGGTACCCGGTGGCCGAATGCTTCGGCGCCTCAAAGAAGAATTAAGGCATTGTCCGGACAGTTCCCGGCTATAATTCCGTTTATTTTGCCCAGAACAGTTTCGTGTAATAATCGTCGGCATTGAAGCCGGGACGGTTTACTTCCGAAAAGTTCTTGTTGAAATCACGTTCGCCGGTCGGATACCTCAAACGTACAGGCAACTCCGGAACGGTTGCGTCGGAGACTCTGGGGAAATAGATCCCCGAAGGATAGCCCGTGCGCCGGAGGTCGTTCCAGGCCTCACGCACATAAAAGATGCTGAAGTTGATATATTTCTGCGTGATAATCGCGTCCAGCTTGTTCTCGTAGGGGTGCTGGCCGTTGATCGGCGCCTCCCAGCGAGCCTCCGCGAAGGCGTCGAGCCAGGCGTCGTCGATCGCTTCCAGGTTGGGATTAATCACCCAGCCCCGGCGCGTGTTGCCGTCAATACCCGGCTTTTCATCCGCATTCGCTTTGGTGGCGTGATAATGGACATAGAACCGGATCGACTGGATCACGCCCTCCTTAAACGCAGCCTTGGCATCCCCCGCGGCCCAGCCGTTGAGATAAGCTTCGGCTTTGATGAACCAGGTTTCCGGAGAGGTATAGATCTGGTGATCAAAGTTGACGTTGCGATAGAACAGTCCGTTGTAACGGAGCAGCGAAATCCCCTTGGCATTGGTGGTATAGGATTCCATGACCGCTTCGGGCATTTCGTAGGTCGCCCCGCGGAACACCGTAGGCACGGCCCTGCCGGACTGCGTGACCGTCCTCCCCTCTTCATCCACATACGAAGGATAGCCGGTCTGCTTGTTCGGCTCCTTGACGGCCAGGTCGTAGAGGATCGGCACGCGCGGGTCGTCGATGCCGTCCTGGTAGGAGCCGCTCCAGGTGGCGCGGTCGTAATCGCTGAGCATCCGGCTGAGCAGGTCGTCGGAAGCGCGGTTGCTGGAGCCGTCGCCGTCGTCCAGGCCCCTGCCGCCGTTTTCTTCGTTCTTTCCGCCCACCCTGCTGAAGAGCACGATGTTGTCGTCGAAGTTTTCCACAATCGGATAGAGCGTCGGATTTTCCAGGATTTCCCTGACCGCCGCCCGCCCGGCGTCGGCCAGCACACCCTGGCTGGCCACGCGCATGGCGGCACGCAGGCGGGTGGAATTGGCGTATTTCTGCCATTTGCCGAAGTCGGCTTCATTGACAAAATCCTGCGTGGCGGTGAAATCTTTCGGCTTCGACACGGTGGCGAAACGCTGGCCGATCGTTTTCAGTTCGTCGAGGATCATCAGGTAGAGGTCTTCCGCCTTGTCGAAATGCGCGTTGCTGTTGTCCAGGATGCCCGTAGCCGCCACAATGCCGCCTTCCCTGAAGGGCAGGTCGCCGTAGGTGTCGAGCATGGACAGCAGGAAGGCGTACACATGCACTCTGGCGGCGAGGAGGTAGGCCTCGTAAGACGGCTTTTCGGCCTCGGCCATTTCGTCATACATCATTTCCATCTTCCGGAGGATACCCGTTGCGCTGAACAGGCTGCCGTACTTGCCGCTTCCGTCGTCGCTCCAGCCGTTATGGTACATGGTCGGCGAGTAGGGACGCCCGAAGGACTGGGTGAAATTGGCCAGGTACAGGTTGTCGAAACTGTAATAGCGGCCGTATCCCATGATCGCCCAGTCGTTGCATTTGTCAAATACCCCGACCATCAGCTTGTCCATCAGCAGGGAGGTCACTTTGTTGGGATCGACGTATTTGTCGCTGTAGGCGTCCTCGCTGCATCTGCTGAACGTGAACACGCACGCCAGCACTATCATTATCGAAATTAACTTTTTCATATATACTTTCATTTGATTGTTTGACTGGTTTTAAAAAGTAGCGCGTAAGGCAAGGCCAAACGTCCGGCTTGGCGCGGATGAATATCCCACGCCTGCCTGGCCGCCCCAGGTCGTACCGCCGTTGGTCGATTCGGGGTCGATGTCTTTCAGCGACTTGTAGAGGTAGAACAGGTTGCGGCCGAAGACCGAAGCGGTGAGGCGCTTAATGGCAGAGGACTTGATCGGCACGTCGTAGCCGACCGACAGTTCGCGCACCTTCCAGTACGAGTTTTCCACAACGGAAAATTCATACGTCGTACCCGGATCGCTGTTGCCCCAGTTGTAGGTCAGGTAGTAGTAACTGTCGACGGAGGTGATAATATCGTTCGGACGGTACTCGCCCCGGGCTTCGTCGTAGATCACGCCCGGCACAATCCACCCGTTGTGCAGCGTGCGCCCCTTGTAGACATATTCCAGGCCGCCGTGTTCGGCATCGCGGTATTGCAGCGACCGTTCCGTCAGCCCGCGGCAGTTGGGATACAGGTCGGCATTGTTCAGCACATAGCCGCCGATGCGGAAATCGGTCATGATGTCCAGCGACAGGCGCTTGTATGACAGCGAGGTGCCCAGACCGCCTACCACCTTGGGATTGATGTTGCCGACACACTCCTGGGCGGCTTCGCCGGTGGAGGTCAGGTAATATCCCCAGCCGTCGCTTTCGCCGTAGCCGGGAGCCAGCACGATCTTTTCGCCGTAATAGGGGCTGTTCGGGTCTTCCACCCGCGTTACCCGGTTGACGTAAATATCCCCCATCGGGCGTCCCACATACGAACGGACGTTGGCGCCGCCGCCGGTGTTGCCGAAGCTGCCGCTGTTGCGCAGGAAATCCACGCCTTCGGCCAGTTTGGTCACCTCGTTTTTGTTGAACGCGAAATTGGTGCGTATTTCCCAGCGCCAGTCTTTGGTTTCAAACGGGGTGGCGTTGACGGAAAATTCCACGCCCTTATTCACCATCTCGCCCACGTTGACCCACATGTTGCTGGCGCCGTCGCTGGTCACCAGCGGCTGCTGGATCAGCATGTCCGACACGCGGCGGTGGTAGTACGACACCTCAAAGCCCAGTTTATGCCCCAGCAGTTTGTTTTCGATCCCGGCTTCATATTCCGTAATCTTTTCCGGTCTCAGCTTTTCGTTGCCCAGCGTACCGGGGATCGTACTCCACTGCACGCCCCTGTTGCTGCTGGCATCATATACGATATTGGCCGCATAGGCGTCGGGCGCGTTACCGACCACGCCGTAGGAAAAGCGCAGCTTGCCGAAGTTGTACCACGAAGGCAGCGCATCGCGGAAGGCGTCGGTATAGAGGAAGCTCAAACTGGACGAGGGATAGAAGTAGCTGTTGCTGCCCCTGGGCAGGGTCGACGACTTTTCCTGCCGCCCGGTGAGGCCCAGGAAGACGAAATCGCCGTACGCGAGGTCCACCGTAGCCAGGGCGGCCGTCTTCAGCAGTTCCATGCGGGTTTGCTCGATCCTTGTCTGATTGCGGCTGACGGACAGCAGGAACTGGTTCTCCACCGTCAAACCGCCGTCCGTGCGGGCCGACATGAGCATCATGTTTTCCGTGCGGGCTTGCCAGCCGGCGCTGGCCGACAGGTTGACGTCGCCGAATTTTTTGTCGAACACCAGCATCCCGTCACCGTAAATAATGGAATACTGCTTTTGAACCGCTTCGTAGCCGCCGCTCGGATCCTCCAGCACCAGCGGCCGTTCGGTAGCCGTCTTGTATTCGATCTTGTCGGCGGTAAGGTCGCTTGAGATGCGGGCGCGGGCCGTCAGGAAATCCGTGATTTTCCAGGCCGGAGCCACGCTGGCGATGAAACGCTGGCTGGTTTCGTAGTCATTGTTCCTGTACGCCTTCCAGAGGTAATTCTGCACCCAGAGGGTGGGATTGCCCGGGCTGAAAGCAAACCCTTCGTCCGGCGTCAGGGTGGGATCGGTATACACCCTGTTCTTGTATCCCAGGCTGGTTTGATACATCGTTTTCATCAGCGCCACATCCGTGAAGGAGCCAAACAGGTCGCTGAACGAATCATAGGCCGAGGTGGCACGCTGCGCCCGGTTGTGAACCTTCTGGACAATGTAGCTGCCGGAATAGTCCACCGACAGGCGGTCGTTGAATTTCAGGCTGCCCACCAGGTTGAAATTGTGTTTGCTGTACGAACCCGTCAGCCCGTTGGGGACTTCGTCCAGGTAGGTATAGGAGAAGCGCGTGTTCGACTTCTCGGCGCCATGATTGATGGCCACGTTATAAATCTGGTCGAAACCGGTACGGAACAGATCGTTCCACGGGTCGGCATTAATGGCCGAATACGGACGGGTGTTGCCGTCCCAGTACAGCACCGTACTGCCGTCGTAGCGCGGGCCGAAACTGACGTTGGTCGCATAGTAAGGCACTTTGTATTCGGTACCCTTGTAGGTCGTCTTCCGGAAACCGTTATTGTCCAGTTCCTCGTCGCTCCGGCTTACCGAATAGAGGCCCGGGCCGTATTCGCTTTGAATCTTCGGCAGGTAAGCCATCGTATTCGCCTCTAGCGTCACATTAAAATCCACGGTCATACCCGATCCTTTGGTCTTTTTGCTGGTGAGCAGCACCACCCCGTTGGCGCCCTCCGAACCGTAGAGCGCCGTAGCGGCAGCGCCCTTCAGGATCGAAAGCGTTTCGATATCTTCCGGGTTAATATCCACCAGACCGTTCGACCGTATGCGTCCTTCGGAACGGAAATTGGCAAACTTGCCCGTGCTGGTCTCGCCTTCGTTGTTACCGCTGCGGATCGGCACGCCGTTGAGCACAATCAGCGGCTGCGTGTTGCCATTGATCGAACTCAGCCCGCGCACCGTGAACGATACGCCGGAAGCCGCCCCGCCCGGAGGGGATACAATCTGCAGGCCGGAAGCCTTGCCATAGAGGGCGGTACCCAGATTGGGCGTACCCACCTTGGTCAGTTCGCTGGCGCTGATGGTACTCATGGCATAGCCCAGCGCCTTGGCTTCGCGCGTGATACCCAAAGCCGTCACCACCACTTCGTCCAGCGCCTGCGCGTCTTCCTCCAGCGTCACCGTCAGACCGGCGGCCGCCTTCACCGTTTGCGTCCGGTAGCCCAGGAAGGAAATTTCCAGCTCGACACCGGCGGCCACCTGGAGCGTGAAACGCCCCTCCGCATCCGTCACCGTGCCCGTCGCAGACCTTCCCTTCACAACCACATTGGCGCCCACCACCGGTTCGCCCGCCTGGTCAACCACCGTCCCCGTAATCCGGCCGCTGCTCTGCGCCGGTTCGCCCGCTTCCGGCGGGTAGCCGTCGGCGGCGAACACCATGCCCGTCCCCATCACAAAGAGGAGTACGGACAGGATCATCCCTCTTTTCATCCATTCAAATTTGGCATCTTTCATGCCTTTCGTCAATTTCTTTTTCATACTTTTTCATGTTTAAACAATATTCGAATCGGTACTTCTTTTAAGTTCGTCCGACCGGAAAACAGTACCGGGTATTTTCCGACCTTCCTTACAGTTGATTTCAAAATCTTTCCGTTTCATCCATACGCGTTTGGTCTTATACCCTGCACGGCCTGGTTTTGTACATGACCGGTTCTGTGCGGTTCGGTTCCCCCGAGGCCTAAAAGGCCTAAAAGACCTAAAGGAGTCGCTCTCTTTCTCTTCCCCGAATGCACAAAACCATGCCACGCAAAGTTCCCAACTCCTCATCTCACGGTATAATAGCCGAATAGAGTTCGCTCCACGGACCCTTCTGTCCGCGGTTGTTCTCCCAGCGCAGGCGGAACCAAACGGTTTTACCGCGCTGGTTTTCTTCAAAAATAAAGGTGTGCGACGACCGTGTGCCGAACTCGGAGTTCACCAGGTCAGCCGTTGTCACGGGCGCCCCATCGAGTATGGCCCAGCGGATTTCGATCCCGTGTACGCCGTGAGGTTTCGCCCGGCTCGTACTCATACTGTCCTTGTAGTGCAGCGTGAGACGCATGATGACGGACGAGTCGATGAGCGTCACCACGGGCATGGTTTCAGGCTCGCGCGGCGTAGTGGGCGTGGTATCGGGAACGGTGATTCCCAGATTCACGCGGTCTTCGTCGGTCACGTTCTCGTTATAGCGCAGAAACGCATTCACAAAATTGCGCACCGCCTTACTCACGGCTTCCGCCTTCTCCTTGCG
>JAISOP010000012.1 GCA_031275525.1 Tannerella sp. | reverse complement strand
GCGTAACATGAGTAAATAAAACCGGGTGTTCCGGTCGTATGCTCTTCCAGGACAAACGGGAAAAGAAATAAAAAAAAACACAAAGAACCGAATCATTCTTTACTGAAATAAAAAAACATCGTAGTTTTGTAGGACGAGAAAAAGAACCGAATGAAGATATTGATTCAAAAAATCAAACAGGCGTACTTTTTTTACCTCTTCCTGTTTACGCTGATTTTTGGGGTAATCCTGTATGATGTTACGGGTTTTAAGAGTATGGACGGGGTTGCGGGTATCCTGTTGTTAGTCCTGTATATCCTTGTGACCTGGGTCGAAAGGAAACGAATGGCCCCGGCAATCCCGGTTATACTGTGTATTTCCCTGTTCTATCTCTGTTATTCTTTCTACCTGGGATATAATTCCCGGAGCGCTGCCGTCATGGATTTCCTGGTACAAACCAGACCTTACCTGACCTTCTTCATGGTGATGCAGTTGTCCCCTTCCTTTTCCGCTTCACAAAAAAAACTGCTGAAACGGATTTGTCTTTACATCTGGCCGTTTTTTATTCCCCTTGGCATTTATGGGCTTGTGAATCCCTCTTTTTTCAAAACCGTCATGGAGCAGGAATCCAATTATGTGTCGGGAATCGTTTGCCTGTCGCTCGTTTACCTGTATTGCAGCAATTTTACGGTAAAGGAACTGTTTACGTTCGCTTTCATGCTGACTACCGGTATGATTGCCATTCACGCCGGATTTTACGGATTCTACTTTCTGGCCGTCGGAATTCTTATCTATTTTCAGAACTTGCACGTACTCAAGTCCGGCCGGCAGACAGGTTTTGCTTTGCTGATAGTGTTTGCCCTGACCGTCTATATTTCAGTATCGCAGATGGCCGGCTATCTTTTTCCACCCGATGCGGGCAACGGTGATTCCGACTTTACGGCGCGTTCCGTTTTATACCGTTCGGCCGTGGATGTCCTGAAAGACTTCTTTCCTTTCGGTAGCGGTTTTGCCAGCTTTGCAACCGAACTGTCGGGAACGTATTATTCCCAGATTTATGCCGCATACGGACTTAATTCCCTGGAAGGTTTCTCGCCCCGGAACTGGTTTTCCGTATCCGGCGCCTATTACCCGTCACTGGTTCAGTTTGGCGCGGTCGGGATACTGCTTTACCTGTTCTTCTGGCTCCATAGTGCAGGCAAGGCGCTTGTCCGCTTCAAGCGTGAGGGAGACATCCAGTGGTTTGTCATTGCGTTGATTGTAACCTGCTTTATTTTCATCGAAAACCTGTCGGATGCGTTTTTCTCAAGCAACAAAGGCTTTTTCATGATGATGTTTTTAGGGCTTCTTGCGGGGAAATACGGAACAGATACAGGCAAGGCGGTGGTGAACACCGGCGAAGGATCCATTGCGGTAGAGGAATATCCTTTTGCCAAGGAGGCAGTCACGCCGCCGGACGCGCCTGATATACGGGAGATACCTGAGTTTCCGCCGGCTGAAGAAATCAAACCGGTTAGTGTTGTAAACGAACCGGAGGATGAAGCGGATGACGACGAAGATGACAATGAGAACGAGTACGAATATGATGACGACGGGGAAGACGGAAATGAAGAAACGGATACATCCTGTTCGGACGAAGCGATAGAAGCAATTGCGCTTGAAGCGCCCGGTATGCAGCAAGTTGAAACAGCGGCCCTCCCGGAAGTCGTTGAACGCAGTGGAGAGAAAGATAATAAACTTATTGAAAGGGAGGAAAAAGACATGGTGCAGTCGGAACCGGAAGAAAAAGTACAGGAAAATCCGTTGAATGACGAGGCGTTGAATGATGATTTTCTTATCTTTGAGCCGCTGTTGGACAAGGCGGATGTTGAATCGGCGAATGAAACAACTGAAGATAAGGAGGTTCAAAAACATTCGGCGCCGGAAAAGCAAAACGAAGACAACATTCGCGAAAAACAGGCAGTTGAAGACGAGGAAACAAGTGAAGACGATCCCCCCCCCATAGACTATATAATATAGGGTGAGGGCTTACGTCTTTGAGGCAAAAAACGGAATGGAATTTATTGAAATGTATCATTTGACCGGTTTGGTCATCGGGTTGGGTACTTTTTTCACCATCGGCATTTTTCATCCCCTGGTGATTAAAGGCGAGTATTATTTTGGCGTAAAATGTTGGTGGGTATTTTTACTTTTCAGCATAGCGGGAATCATTCTGTCGTTGACCGTACGGAATGTGGTCCTTGCGGCGTTGTGCGGCGTTTTTGCATTTTCTTCGTTATGGGGTATTAGCGAACTGTTTCACCAGCGGAAACGGGTGGAAAAAGGCTGGTTCCCCAAACGGGAAAAGAAGCCCCGAACAGAAAAAAACAGGAATTAATCGGGAGTCCAAAATTGTTTTATCGTACTTTTGTGCACGAATCAATTTATTATTGTAACATACAGATGAATATTACAGCCAACAAATTTGTATCGGTCTCATACGACCTGAATGTAGGGGAAGGCGAAGAGCGCGAGTTGATGGAACAGGCAACCGCGGAACATCCCCTGAAGTTTATTTACGGGCTGGGCACCATGCTGCCCGCCTTTGAAGACCGGTTGAGCGGTCTGGCGACGGGCGATACATTCCGTTTCTCGCTTGCTCCGGAAAATGCCTACGGCGAATATATAGAGGAAAATGTGGTCGAGTTGCCGAAAAACGTCTTTGAAGTGGACGGCCGGTTCGACCGCGAATACATCAGCGAAGGGAATACCGTGCCGATGATGACTTCCGACGGCGAACAGTTGAACGGTTCCATTCTGGAAGTAAAGGAGGATACGGTGCTGATGGATTTCAACCACCCGCTGGCCGGCGAAACGCTGCACTTCGACGGGAGCGTGCTGGATGTGCATGATGCGACGGCCGAGGAGATTGCCGCATTGTCGGCTCCCGCGCACGGCGGATGCCGGTGCGACTGCGACTGCGACTGCGGCGACGACGGCTGCGAGGGCCATGCGTCTTCGTGCAATCTTTGAACGGCGGTTTCCGGAAGCGATATTTTTTTGATCCGCAATGAACACATTTGGAAATAGCTACCGGCTGACCACCTTCGGCGAATCACACGGCACGTGTATCGGCGGCGTGATCGACGGTTGCCCGGCAGGACTGTTTGTCGATCTGCCCTTTGTCCGGCAGGAACTGGCACGCCGTCGTCCCGGACAGTCCTCCATCACTACGTCGCGCAAAGAGCCGGATGAGGTGGAGTTTCTCTCCGGCATCTACGAAGGCTATACGACAGGTGCACCCCTGGGATTCATCGTCCGGAACGAAAACCGGCGTCCGTCTGACTACGACGCCATGAAAGATGTCTTCCGCCCGTCACATGCCGACTACACCTATCAAATTAAATACGGCATCCGCGATCCACACGGCGGCGGACGCGCCTCGGCCCGGGAGACGGTCGCCCGGTGTGTGGGCGGCGCTATCGCCAAACTGCTCCTGCGTCGCCGCGGCATCACCGTCCGGGCATACACTTCGCAGGTAGCCCATATCCGGCTGGAAGGCAGTTACAAGGAATATAACCTGGACTTGACGGAGACGAACGCGGTACGCTGTCCCAACCCGCTCAAGGCAGCGGAAATGGAAGCCCTGATCGGCAAGGTCAAGGCGGCGGGCGACACGGTGGGCGGCGTCATCTCGTGCGTTGCGCAGGGCGTGCCGGCCGGCCTGGGCGAACCGATGTTCGGCAAGTTGCACGCGGCGCTGGGCGCAGCGATGCTGAGCATTCATGCCGTGAAGGGCTTCGATTATGGCGTCGGGTTCGACGCTCCTCTCTACCGGGGTTCCGAACAAAACGACCGTTTCTACAACGATGGGAACGGTATCCGTACACGCACCAACTTTTCCGGCGGTATCCAGGGCGGTATTTCCAACGGCGAGGATATTTATTTCCGCGTCGCTTTCAAGGCCGTCCCAACCTTGCTGATGGAACAGGAAACGGTGGACCGGGACGGCCGTAACGTCCTCCTGAAGGCCCGCGGCCGTCATGACCCCTGCGTCCTGCCGCGTGCCGTTCCCGTAGTCGAAGCGATGGCCTCCATGACGCTGCTCGACTATCTGCTGCTGAACAGCAGGAAAGGAGAATGGAGAATGGAAAAAGGAGAATGATTCGTTCTTACGAAGGGTGCACCGTGCATCCTTATATCTCACGGATTCGTTATATTTTTGCCGCAGGCATGAAACGAAGTCTATACATAACGCTGTATCTCATCGTCATTTGTTCTGTGGGGCTTGCGGCACAAGACCGTCGTCCCGGCGGCGGACGCGGCGGATTCTCGCTGGCGGGCAGGAATGCGGCTGCGCAACTACCCGATTCGACGGCGGAAGTCAGCGATTCGACGGCGACGAAACGGATCACGGCCTACCACCTGACCAGACTGGGCGACCCCTACAGGGCGCCCATGGATACGAACTACCTGAACATGGCCAACCATACGCTTGCCGAAGGACAGGGCATTGCCATCGCTCACACGGGTAATATCGCCTCGCCGTCGCAGAGCCGTATCTTCGCCGAACGGAACGAGGAACGCGATTTTATCTTTGCCGAAGCTTACGACCGCTATCTCGTCACGCCTCGAAACGGCTGTTTTTATGACACAAAAGTGCCCTACAGCAATATTTTATACACACGTGCCGGAGGGTCGGTCAACCGCGAGGAACAACTGAAAATCATCCTGACAAGCAATTTCGGCAGGAAAATCAATGCAGGGGGCGATTTTGACTATGTATATAGCCGCGGGCATTACCAGTCGAACAGCAACAAAATGGTTAATTACCGGGTTTTCGGCAGCTATCGTTCCGACCGTTACGAAGCCAGTGCACATTTCCGCAACTTCAACATGGTCAACAGCGAAAACGGCGGCCTGACGAACGACCGCTACGTCACGCATCCCGACGAATTTGCGAACGGACGCCGGAAGGTGGATACCCAGTCCTTCCCCACCCGTTTCTCCAACGTGTGGAACCGGATACGGGGGCAGAACCTTTTCCTTTCGCACCGCTACAACCTCGGTTTCTACCGTGAACTGACCGAAAAAGAACAGGAAAGGAAGAGACAAAAGGAACAGGAAAAGGAAGCACAGGAAGCCCGGGATGCGAAAGAAGCCGCCGAGGGGGGGAACGCCGATCACCCGGACAACGTGCCGCCGGCTGCCGGGGAGGAGGAGGAAGACCCTCATGCCGACGAAGTCTTTGTACCCGTTTCCAGCATCATCCATATCGTGGAATACGACAACCACAGCAGGCGATTCGTTTCGACCGACCGCGCCCATATCGTTGACACATGCTACGCCAACCGCTTCGGCCGGGCGGATTCGCTGCTGAACGACCTCACCTCGATGTGGCGCCTGAACAATACGGTGGCCCTGGCCCTGCGCGAAGGTTTCCAGGACTGGGCGAAGTTCGGCCTGACGGCTTTTGCCGCCATCGAACAGCGGAAGTTCTTCCTGCCCGGTGATTCGGTGACCGGGAAAATGAAATACGAAGAGTTGGCCACCTTTATCGGCGCCGAACTGGCCAAACGCCGGGGAAGCCTCCTGACCTATCAGGCACGGGGCGAGTTGTGCGTGCTGGGAGACGACCTGGGCGAATTCCGTCTTGAGGGCGACGTCCGGACGCACTTCCGCCTCTTCGGTAAAGAAGCCTCCATTGAGGCCCGGGGATACATCAAAAACCTGCGGCCGGCCTTCTATCTGCGTCACCACCACGGTCGTTATTTCTGGTGGGACACGAACCCGAACCCTCTCCAGCGCGTCTATGCCGAGGGACTGGTGGCCTGGGAACAGACACATACCCGGCTTTCCGCCGGGGTGGAGAGTATCCAGAATCACATATTCATCAACACAGAGGGCGTACCGGAACAATACGGCGCCAACTTGCAGGTCGTCACCGGCCGGCTGAAACAGGATTTCCGCTACAGGGGATTCGGATGGGAAAACGACCTGGTATATCAGTTGAGCAGCAACGAACAAGTGTTGCCTCTGCCGCAACTGAGCGCCCATTCCAGCCTGTATGTCGCCTTCCGGCTGGCCAGGGTATTGAGCGTGCAACTCGGAGCGGACGTGCATTACTACACGCCCTACTACGTTCCCTACTATGAGCCGGCCACCCAGCAATTCCAACTTCAGGATCGGATGAAAATGGGCGGCTACCCCCTGCTCAACGCCTACGCCAATTTCCACCTCAAACAAACCTGTTTCTTCGTCTCCGGTTATAATCTCGGAAGCCTCCTCACCGACCACCCGCAATCTTTCTCTATGCCGCACTACCCTTTGAATCCGATGGTTATCAAGATCGGATTAGCGGTTACGTTCAACAATTAACCGTTACGAACAGCCCTGTCTTCAAGCCTTCCCCCCTTTAGGAACCTCTAAAAAGAACCCAACATCAAGGTTTCGTGCGCTTCGCACGTTAAGCGACGCTTGGACGGCGAAGGAACTGTCAAGAAAAAAAACATCCATTTCCGGATATAACAGGGCAAAAGCATTCAAATAGAACGGTTCTTGGTGGTGATATAAAAAGTATGCTGTTGTAAAGAATTGGCAATCAGTGGAAGAAATTGTATTTAAGGAGATGCAAATAAAAAGAACCCTTCACTCTCCAAGGCTTTCAATCTCGCTTT
>JAISOP010000009.1 GCA_031275525.1 Tannerella sp. | reverse complement strand
AAAGCGAGATTGAAAGCCTTGGAGAGTGAAGGGTTCTTTTTATTTGCATCTCCTTAAATACAATTTCTTCCACTGATTGCCCATTCTTGACAACAGCATACTTTTTTCAGCACCACCTCCATTTGATTCGGATTCTGTCAATCAGGCTCAATTTTCCTTTGCCGATGGAGAAATACGGCGTCTGGACAGCTCCGAACTCGCGGAAGAAGCGTTCGATGCCGGGCGCCATCGACCCTTCGAAATCGAACGTATCCGAATGCCCGGCGACCGACCGGATGGCATCCCAGAGGACGAGGCTGTGTGCACCGGAAGAGCGGAGCGACGGGTCGCCGCCCCCCGCCAGATAATACGCCGAACGCTTTTGCCAGGCAACAAAGGCGGCTGCATGAAGCCGTCCCGTTTCGTCATAGCCGCCCCACAGTTCACCCTGCCGTCTTGCGCGGCAGACGTTTACCAACCGGCGTAAAACCTCGTCCGACGGCTCTTTGTTCCTTTTGTGCTGACGCTCATACGTCAATGACCGCATACGCAGGAAATCATCTACCGGAATCCCTTTTCGCACAGTGATGCGATACTGTTCCTGCGCTTTCCGGATGTTCCGGCGGAGGTTTTGATTCATGCCGTTCCACAGATGCTCCGTGTTTTTCAGGTTGTGCAGCAGATAAGTATAACGTGTGGTCTGCCGGTAGCCGGCCCAGTAAAAAGGCAGCCAGTCGGTGAAGGTGTACGGGAAATTTTGCAGGAAAACGCGCGAATTTAACCGGTCGATAAGCTGTTTACAAAGCGATTGCTTCCGTTCCTGCACGGAAGCATATTTCATGTCGTCCGGAAACGGCGCAAACCAGATACCCATCGTCTGCGTACCGGGGGGCATGATTACGAGATAGGAGTAAGGCCGGTAAAGCGGCCACGCCGCTTGTACCTGCTCATTCTTTTCCGCCAGAAGGACTTCCCAGTTCGCTTCTCCGCACACGACATCCAGCCACCAGTCCCTCGAAAAGAGGGGGATGCTCTCTTCCGTCCGGCAAAGCGTCCGGTAAGTTTCCTTCGACATTATTTCTTCAACGCCTCAAAGATCAGCTTTTCCAGCTCTTCCGCCAGTTCGGGGTTGTCACTGATACACTGTTTGGCGGCATCGCGTCCCTGTCCGAGTTTAGTGTCGCCGTAGCTGTACCATGAACCGCTTTTCTTGATGAGATTCAACTCCGTGCCCAGATCGACAATCTCGCCCGAACGGGAAATGCCGGCGCCGAACATCAGGTCGAATTCCGCCTTGCGGAAGGGCGAAGCCACTTTGTTTTTCACCACCTTGACGCGCACCTGGTTGCCCTTCACCTCCTCGCCGTCCTTCAGCTTGCCGATGCTGCGGATGTCCAGGCGTACGGAGGCATAGAATTTCAGCGCGTTGCCGCCGGTTGTTGTTTCGGGATTGCCGAACATCATACCGATTTTTTCCCGCAACTGATTGATAAATATGCACGTTGTATTCGTCTTGCTGATGGTGGCCGTCAGTTTGCGCAAGGCCTGCGACATGAGACGCGCCTGCAAACCCATCTTGCTGTCGCCCATATCGCCTTCCAGTTCGGCTTTGGGTGTCAACGCCGCTACGGAGTCAATCACTACAATGTCAATGGCCGACGAACGGATCAGTTGCTCGGTAATCTCCAGTGCCTGTTCGCCGTTGTCGGGCTGCGAAATCCACAGGTTCTCGACATCGACGCCCAGTTTCTCGGCATAGAAACGGTCGAACGCATGTTCGGCGTCGATAAAGGCCGCGATGCCGCCGGCTTTCTGTGCTTCGGCTATTGCATGGATAGCCAGCGTGGTCTTGCCGGACGATTCCGGACCGTAAATCTCAATCACGCGGCCGCGGGGATAACCGCCTACGCCCAGCGCCGCATTCAGGGCGATGGAACCCGTCGGGATGACGTCAATATCTTCGACCCTTTCGTCGCCTAATTTCATGATGGCACCCTTGCCGTAATTCTTGTCAATCTTGTCCATTGTAGCGCGGAGCGCTTTCAGTTTGTCCGCATTCGTTCCGCCTCTTTCAAATAACTCTTCCGTCTGAGTTTTCTTTTCTTCTTTTGCCATAAAATTCTTGTTTTATATTCATCATTACTATATAGAAATCACCTTCTTTTTCAACGTTGTTCGGCAAGACTTCTCTTGCATTTTACAGATAACGTTCTGCTTCACGTATCAGGTGTTTCAACTCTACCATAACCTAAGATTATTTTCCTTCTCTATAATACTTAAAATCTGCGCCGCGTGGTTTTTCGTATCGACCTTTCCGATGATTTTTTCCACAATCCCGTTTTCGTCGATAAGGAACGTTGTGCGGAGCGTTCCCATGTATTTGCGTCCGTACATGGTTTTTTCTGCCCAGACGCCAAACCGTTCCTGCAAACGGGATTCCATATCGACGATCAGATTGAACGGCAGGTTGTGCTGTTCGATAAAATTCCGGTGCGACTTGGCGCTGTCCTTACTCACGCCCAGCACCTCGTAACCGGCCTTCTGCAACTCGCCGTAGCCATCGCGCAGGCTGCACGCTTCCGCCGTACAGCCGCTCGTATGGTCTTTCGAATAAAAGTATAGCGCCAGTTTTTTCCCCCTGAACTGACTCATCCTTATCTTGTTTCCATTCTGGTCAAGCCCCAGTATTTCAGGGGCTTTGTCTCCGATTTCTATTGCCATCTGTTATTTGATACTATAATTCATTTTACGTGATACATCCACTTTTTTAGTGCTGCTCCCGGCAAAGATACCGGCAAACAGCCGGCTACCCAGCCGGTGTCTCCGGGCATAGGACTCGAACGTTTCCGTCCTGTAATCGAAATCGTCTTTCCAGCATCCTCTCGGCGAAACATAACAATACGTTTCCGATTCCATCCCGTCGTCTTGCATTTCGTCGCTTTTCAGTGCGAGGATATGCTCCTTGACGGGGATCAGGCAGGTTATTTTCCTGCGCTTACATTCTGCCGCTACGGGCGCTAAAACGGAATCGTAACGGTTATAAATCCTTGTCATGTCGAAGTCGGCATATTCCGAGTTCCCGATTTTCTGAATAGGGCGTATTTGCAAAATATCCACCTCGTTTCCGATTACATTCCACAAGCCGCCCACTTCATCCATGTTACGGTTGTTGATCGTATAATTAATACGCAGTTTGAAGGCCGGGTATTGCGCCTTCACCTCTTTCACGTGTTGCAAGGTCTGCTTGAAAAGGTCGAAACGCCCGTTCGTCATCAGATATTCGTATGTTTTTTCCGTCAGCCCGTGTGTGGAGAGGGTGATTTCGTTCAATCCCGCGCCGGCAGCGTCCGAAATTTGCTCCCTTGTCAACAGATTTCCGTTGGTCGTCAACGAGATGTAAGGTATTTTGTATTGCTTCCCCAGCACAATGATTTTTATCAGGTCTTTATGAAGGGTAGGTTCGGCTCCGCATCCGATTTGCAGCTTCAGCGCCCTGCCGAACAGCGCCTTTGCAATTAATTCGATCTCTTCGAAACGGAAGATGCCGCGATAGTTTTTCCTTTTTTCTTCATCGCTGAAATAGCATATCCTGCAACGGAAATTACATGCCAGCACCGGGTCCAGAAAAATACCGATATACCTCTTCCCCAACGTGTGCATGATCCAGATGCCCAATAATCGGATACGCTTGTTTCTTACAAGGGTTGCAAAGCGCAATACCTTATATATATTCCGCATCTTACAGTTCCAAATCTTCGTTGAATACTTCGTGCCACGGCAACCCCTGTTCGTTCAGTTCTTTCATGAACGGGTCGGGATCAAACTCTTCCACGTTCCACACGCCCGGTCGTTTCCACAACCCCTGCAGAAACAACTTGGCGCCAATCATGGCCGGCACGCCGGTGGTGTAGCTGACGCCCTGTGCGCCGGTTTCGCGGTAGGCCTCCCGGTGGCTACAATTATTATATATGTAATACGTCTGTTCCCTACCGTCTTTCAGTCCGCGGATGCGGCACCCGATGGACGTCTCGCCGGTGTAGTTTTCGCCCAGTTCACCCGGGTCGGGCAGAACGGCCTTCAGAAACTGAATCGGCACAATCTCCACACCGTTAAACAGCACAGGCTTGATGCTCGTCATGCCGATGTTTTGCATCACGCGCAGGTGTGTCAGGTATTCCTCTCCGAACGTCATCCAGAAACGGGAGCGACGGAGCGACGGGAAGTTTTTCGTCAAACTCTCCAACTCTTCGTGATACATCAGGTAGGATTCGCGTGCGCCGATGCCCGGATAGTGAAGGGGTAGATGGACAGACAGCGGTTCCGTTTCAATCCATTCGCCGTTTTCATAGTAACGTCCCTTCTGGGTGATTTCGCGGATGTTGATTTCGGGATTGAAATTCGTCGCAAAGGCCTTGTGATGGTTGCCCGCATTGCAGTCAACGATGTCGAGATACTGAATTTCATCAAAATGATGTTTGGCTGCATGGGCCGTAAAGACACCCGTCACTCCCGGATCGAATCCGCAACCCAGGATAGCGGTCAGGCCGGCTTTTTCGAAGCGATCGTTGTAGGCCCATTGCCAGGAGTACTCGTATTTTGCTTCGTTCAAAGGCTCATAATTGGCCGTATCCAAATAGCTTACGCCATACGACAGGCAAGCGTCCATAATGGTCAAATCCTGATAGGGCAGCGCCAGATTCACCACTAAGTCCGGATGAAAGTGTCGAAACAGCGCCAGCAGTTCGTCCAGCCGGTCAGCGTTCACCTGTTCGGTTTGCACGCTCATGCCTTTAATATCGGCTGCGATTTTGTCGCATTTGCGCTTAGTCCGGCTGGCCAGCAGGACGTCGTCGAAAACATCGCTGTTTTTCGCCATCTTTTTTACGGCAACCGTGCTCACGCCGCCGGCGCCAATCACTAATACTCTTCCCATTTGTATGTCTCTTTTTATATTATAGTTTGTGCTCGGTTTTTAGTCGATGAGCGGCAAATATACGTTTTTTTTGCAAATCAAGAGCGGGAAATGGAATATATGCGCCTGTTTGATAAATATTAGAGCTCGGATATGCGTGACAATCATTTTTTCCCCTAACTTTGTGGTCGTTTTGCAAATCAAGTTGGAAAGGTAAATTAATTACGTTCGTAGTATGACCACGACCACTAACGACAAAATATACGAAGCGCTATTAGCTCAAATCAGAAGTTGTATTCCTCAGAATGCAAAATTGGTGAACACACTGGTTGATGTTCTTTTTATTGAAAAGGAAGCTGTTTACCGGAGATTGCGAGGAGAAGTTCCGTTCACGTTTCATGAAATTGTAACGATTACCAAACACATGGGTATTTCGCTGGATTCCATCATTGGCATTGAGGGCCAGGCGAGTCGTCCGCTTCAGTTGCAGCTCCCCGATTTCCTGAATCCGAAGAAGAACGACCTGATGATGATAGAGAGCGCCATCACTATGCTGGAAAGAATTACGGCGCATGAGGATACCGAAATGGCCGTGCTTACCAATATCATACCACAGGATATTTTTTCCGGGTTCGACCTGTTGATAAAATACATCATCTTCAAATGGCAGTATCACTATAACAGTAGCCATACGCGGCCTTTCCGGGAGGTCGTTCTTGCCGACAGCGTGGTTAATGCGCTCAAGGCAGAGTCTGCTTGTACAAAGAAAATCAAAAAGGTGAGTTACGTATTCGACAACCAGCTTTGCCGGTACGTCGTGGATGACATCAATTATTTCAGGAGTATCCGGATGATTGACGAAGAGGAGGTCCAGTTGGTAAAGGAAGATATCTTCAGGCTGCTTGATTATTTGGAAAATATCGCCACCTTCGGGGTTTTTGAGGAAACGGGAAATAAGGTGAATATTTATGTCACCGACGTGGACATCACCAATTCCTATTCCTACATCAGGGGAGGAAACTTCAATCTTTGTATGATTAAAGCCTTTTTCCTGACCTCGGCGACCTCGGTGGACGAGGTGATTTACGAAAGAACCAGGAACTGGATTACGGCGACGCTAAAGCTATCTACGCTGATTACCGTGGCCAACGAAAGGCAGCGAGTGCTTTATTTCGAAAAGCAACGGGAGATTGTACACTCGCTGTGAAAAGGCTTTCTCTTTTAC
The DNA here is from genome assembly GCA_031275525.1 of Tannerella sp. Lineage (GTDB taxonomy): Bacteria > Bacteroidota > Bacteroidia > Bacteroidales > Tannerellaceae > Tannerella. Next base: position 23,792 of record JAISOP010000009.1, on the reverse strand, counting down.
CTTTTTACCCTGTGGAGCAACCATGTAAATGGATGTTGCCTGGGGCGTTTGAAATGTCCATGCCCAAGTATTTTCATAACCGCAGGTCATGACTTGCAGAAAATGCCGGAGAGTCACCGCCTGTCTGAAAGGCGGATTTCCATTCGTAAACCATCCGACCTTTCAGGTAATCTCACCCATTCGCCATTCCCCCCACTGCGGCCTGCGGATGAAGAGGCCGTCCCCTTTCTTAAGCCGCTCTGTATCAGACCTCCATTAGAGTGGTCGGCCACTATGCATTAGAGTGGTCGACTATTATGCATTAGAGTGGTTGACCACCCTGCATTAGGGAAGCCGCCTGTCCCTGGAAGGCGGCTTCCCGGTTCATTCTTTTGATTGGAATCCGGGTTTAGGGAGCGTTCTCCCTGGCGTCGTACGGTTGAATGGGGTCATACGGAAGGTGAAAATTTATGATTAGATGCGTCAACTCTGGAAATTCTGTCGAAACCTTTTGGTGAAAAAAAAAAATGATCTATCTTTGTACCGCAAAAAATGAATACTTTGTTAATTGATTGTTCTATGGTGTAATGGTAACACGTCAGATTCTGGTCCTGAAATTCCAGGTTCGAGCCCTGGTAGAACAACGTAAAAAAAAGGAACCTGTAGAAAAACAAATGAGAAAGGCTTGTTGTAAAACGACGAGCCATTTATTTTTTTAGAATTATGATACAGGCAAATAAGTATGTTACGGGTAGCGCCCTTCAAAAACCGTTAAAATAACTCGCCGATGAACGTGATAAAATACCCCTCCAAGGCAGAATGGCCTTTATTGCAACAGCGTCCGGTTCTGGACGTAACGTCTCTGTTCGACACGGTAAGAACCGTGCTGGACGATGTGCGCGGCACGGGAGATGCCGCCGTCCGGCGCTACAGCGAGCAGTTCGATAAAGTATGGGTAGAACGGTTGCAGGCCGCGCCGGAGGAGATTCGTGCGGCGGAACATCTGTTGCCGAGAGACCTGAAACAGGCCATCCGTACGGCACAGGCACACATCGAAACTTTCCATGCCTCACAGTGTTTTACGACGCGAAAAGTGGAAACCGCTCCCGGCGTCACCTGCTGGCAAAAGGCGGTCGCCATCGAGAAAGTCGGGCTGTACATTCCCGGTGGGACGGCGCCCCTGTTTTCCACCGTGCTGATGCTGGCTGTGCCGGCGCGTATTGCGGGCTGCCGCGAGATTGTGCTCTGTACACCCCCCGACCGCGAAGGAAAAGTGCATCCGGCTATCCTCTTTGCCGCACAGGTGGCCGGCGTGGATAACATCTTCAAAGTCGGGGGTATTCAGGCCATTGCCGCCATGACGTATGGCACTGAGACCATCCCGAAGGTTTACAAGATTTTCGGCCCCGGGAACCAATACGTGATGGCCGCCAAGCAGTGGGTCAGTCTTTCGGAGGTGGCGATTGACATGCCTGCCGGGCCTTCGGAAGTAGAGATTATTGCCGACGAAACGGCGCCTCCGGCCTTTATCGCCTCTGATTTCCTTTCGCAGGCGGAGCACGGCGCCGACAGCCAGTCGATGTTGCTGACCACCTCCGAACGGCTGGCGGAAGATGCGATGCACGAAGTCGAACGGCAACTCGAGCAGTTGCCGCGTCGGTCGCTGGCCGCGCAGTCGCTGGCAAACAGCCGGATAATTATCCTGAGAGACCTGGACGAAATCGTCGCTTTCACCAACCAGTACGCACCGGAACACCTGATTATCCAGACGTCCGATTACGTAGCGCTGTCTGAGCGGATTTGCAATGCCGGGAGTGTATTTCTCGGGCCTTACACGCCGGAAAGCGCCGGCGATTATGCGTCCGGCACCAACCATACGCTGCCTACGAAAGGGTATGCGAAGATGTACAGCGGGGTGAACCTGGACAGTTTCATCCGGAAAATTACCTTTCAGGAAATTACCGGAGACGGCCTTCGGAGCTTAGGCCCGGTCGTCGAAACCCTGGCGGGATACGAACAGCTGGAGGCCCATAAAAACGCCATATCCGTCAGGCTGGCAGCCCTGTCACAAAATGAATCAAACAAGTAAAAGGAAATGGATATAAACAAGTTAGTCCGCGAAAATATACGCCGGCTAAAACCCTATTCCAGTGCGCGGAGCGAGTTTCGGGGCGAGGCGTCCGTCTATCTAGACGCCAATGAAAATCCGATGAATGCGCCTTACAACCGTTATCCCGACCCGTTGCAGTGGGAATTGAAGGCGAAGATTGCGGAACTCAAGAGCGTTCGTTCATCGCAAATCATGCTGGGCGTGGGCAGCGACGAGCCGATCGACCTTGTCATCCGCATTTTTTGCGAACCGCGGCAGGATAACATCGTGGCGATCGAACCGACCTACGGTATGTACCGGGTGTGCGCCGACATCAATTGTGTGGAATACCGCGAGGCGCTGCTGAATCCGGATTACACGCTGGACGCCGGCCGGCTGCTGGCGGCTACGGACGAACATACCAAAGTGATTTTCCTTTGTTCGCCGAACAATCCTACGGGCAATCTGCTGGAGCGCGGCGCCGTGCGAGAGGTGGCGGAACGTTTTGGCGGCATAGTCGTCATCGACGAAGCCTACGTGGATTTTTCCTCCGAACCCTCGTGGCTGACGGAATTCTATCATTATCCCAACCTCATTGTGTTTCAGACCTTCTCGAAGGCGTGGGGACTGGCTTCCGTACGTTGCGGCATGGCCTTTGCCGCGGAAGAAATCATCGGTTATTTCAACAAGGTGAAGTATCCGTATAACCTTAATCTCCTGACGCAGCAGTTTGTAAGCGAACAGCTCGACCACGCTCCGCGGATGCAGGAATGGGTGGCCTACCTGCTTGCCCGGCGTACTGCACTTGCCGCGGAACTGTCGGCCCTCCCGCAGGTGCAGAAGGTTTATCCTTCCGACGCCAATTTCCTGTTGGTCAAAGTGCCTGATGCCGGGGCGCTGTATGATAAGTTAGTGTCGCGAGGCGTCATTGTCCGCAACCGCAGCAACATCTCCCTGTGCGCCGGCTGCCTGCGAATCACCGTAGGCACCGAAGCCGAAAACGCCGCATTAATCAGGGCTTTGAGATGAATGAAGGGGGGGTGATGTAAAACATGGCCCAGCGCCTTTACGAAAGTTCCAGCATCCGCAAAATCGGGCGAACCGCTTTCTCGCGAACCGCTTCGTCAACCGTGATTTCGGGCTGCTCGTCACGCAGGCAACGGTATAGTTTCTCCATCGTATTCAACCGCATGAAATTGCATTCGTTACAGGCGCACGTGCTGTCGTTCGGCGGCGCGGGAATGAACGTCTTGGACGGGTTTTGTTTCCTCATCTCGTGAATGACGCCGCTCTCCGTGGCGACGATAAACTCCGTGCCGGACGACCGCACCGTGTGGTTTAGCAGCGCCGCCGTCGATCCGATGAAATCCGCAACCTGCAACACCGGTCGTTTACATTCGGGATGGGCAATCACTTCCGCTTCCGGATAAGCGCGTTTCAGCGCCAGGATTTTTTCCAGGGAGAACTGCTCGTGCACGTGGCAAGCGCCGTTCCACAACACCATCCGGCGTCCGGTAATGCTGTTGATGTAATCGCCCAGGTTACGGTCAGGCCCGAAAATCAACTTTTCATCCTCCGGAAAGGATTCGACGATCCTGCGGGCGTTGGTCGAGGTCACCACCACGTCCGTCAGCGCCTTAACAGCAGCCGTCGTATTGACATACGAAATCACCGTATGCCCGGGATATTGGCGAATAAATTCGGCGAACGCATCCGCCGGACAACTGTCGGCCAGCGAACAGCCCGCCGCCGGGTCAGGAACGAGTACTTTTTTCTGCGGAGACAGAATCTTGGCCGTCTCGCCCATGAAATGAACGCCGCACAGCACGATGATGTCCGCCTCCGTCTTAGCCGCCCATTGCGCCAGCACCAGACTGTCGCCCACGCAATCGGCCACGTCCTGAATATCGCCCGTCTGGTAGTAATGCGCCAGAATCACGGCATTCTTTTCCTTGCGTAACCGGTCGATCGCAACCGTATAATCTGTCTGTGTTTCCATCTCTGCTCTCTTTTTATTCCACCGCAAAAGTAGCAAAAAAAATTGCTCCCGGATAAAAAAAGTCTGATATTCAAAATCTTCCCTCTCTTTGCGCCGGTCTTTCCCCGTATAAAGCACAGAGGGGTCTTTTTCTTTGTCGCGCCCGGAATCCCTCCGTCTTCGCTCCGGGAAATTCCATCCTCGCCTCTAATGACAACCTCCTCGCTCGGGGCAACCCTATAGCAGATAGAAGCCCCTCCCGGAGAAACGTTTTTTGTTCACAAAAACTGCGGGAAAATCACTGCATTTAAGAAAAAGCCTTACCTTTGTCCAACTTTTTAAACAGGTATTTTTAAATAAATAAACATAGCAAACAGACAAATGAAGAAGCATAATTTTTACGCAGGGCCTTCCATTTTGAGCGAGTACACGATAAAAAACACGGCGGCTGCCGTAGCGAATTTTGCCGGCACGGGACTGTCACTGATGGAAGTGTCGCACCGCGGCAAAGAGTTTGTCGCCGTCATGGACGAAGCACGTGCGCTGGTGAAGGAACTGCTGGATGTTCCGGCATCGCACGAGGTCATTTTCCTGGGAGGCGGAGCCAGTCTGCAATTCTGTATGGCGCCCTATAATTTATTGAACAAGAAAGCAGCGTATCTCGATACGGGTACATGGGCATCGAAGGCCATCAAGGAAGCAAAGTTGTTCGGAGAAGTGGAGGTGGTGGCCTCGTCGAAAGACAGGAACTATGCCTATATCCCGAAGAATTATACGGTTCCGCCCGATGCGGAATATCTCCATATCACGACCAACAACACGATATTCGGAACGGAATTGCACCGCATACCGGACGTGCCGGTACCGTTGGTGTCCGACATGTCGTCGGATATCTTTGCCCGTCCGGTGGATGTGTCTAAATTCGACGTAATCTATGCCGGTGCACAGAAAAACCTGGCGCCTGCGGGCGTGGCGCTGGTCCTTGTGCGCAGAGACGCGCTGGGCAGGGTGGAACGCCCGATTCCCTCGATGCTGAACTACCGGACGCATATCGACAGCGGCTCGATGTACAACACACCGCCGGTTGTGCCTGTTTACGCCGCCCTGCAAACGCTGAAATGGTATAAGGAACAGGGAGGTATTGCGGTGATACAGCGGAAAAACGTCGAAAAGGCGGCGAGGCTGTATGACGAGATCGACCGCAACCGCCTGTTCACAGGCACGGCGGCCGTCGAAGACCGTTCGCTGATGAATGTGTGTTTCGTAATGAACGAAGCCTACGGATCACTGGAAAATACCTTCAGCGAATATGCTGCGGCACGCGGGATCGTCGGTATCAAGGGACACCGCTCGGTGGGCGGTTTCCGTGCATCCATCTACAATGCCATGCCCCTCGACAGCGTGGAAGCCCTGGTCGAGGTAATGCAATCGTTTGAACAAACCGTTTAACAGACGCAATTTTATCCCCTACCCCCTTCTATGAAAGTATTATTAGCTACCGACAAGCCGTTTACCGCCGTAGCGGTCAACGGCATCCGCTCGACGGTCGAAGCCGCCGGCCTGGAACTGAAACTCCTGGAGAAATACACAGAGAAAGCGCAGTTGCTGGAAGCCGTGGGCGACGTGGACGCCCTCATCATCCGTAGCGACCTCATCGACCAAGAGGTGTTGGAAGCTGCCGGACGGCTGAAAATCGTCGTACGCGCCGGCGCCGGCTACGACAATGTAAACCTGGCGGCAGCAACCGCCCGCAACGTTTGCGTGATGAACACGCCGGGACAGAATGCCAATGCCGTGGCCGAACTGGCGATCGGCCTGATGGTCTATGGCGTGCGCAACCTGTTCAACGGCACATCGGGAACGGAACTGAAAGACAAGAGGCTCGGCATACACGCCTACGGCCATGTCGGCCGGCACGTTGCGCGGATCGCCCAAGGCTTCGGGATGGAAGTCTATGCCTTCGACCCCTTTCTTCCGGTGGAGACCATTGAAAAAGACGGCCTCCGGGCATCCGGTTCGGCAGCGGAACTGTACCGCGTTTGCCGGTTTGTTTCGTTGCATATCCCTGCAACAGCCGAGACGAAAAATTCCATCGGCCACGACCTGCTCGCCGCCATGCCGGAAAACGCCATGCTGATCAACACCGCCCGCAAGGAAGTCATTCACGAAGCGGACTTGGTCAGCGTCATGGAAGCGCGGCCGGACTTCAAATATCTGAGCGACATAGCCCCGTCGAATCACGCCGAGATGACGGCCAAATTCCCCGGACGCTATTTCAGTACCCCCAAAAAGATGGGCGCCCAGACAGCCGAGGCCAACGTGAACGCCGGCATCGCCGCCGCCAGGCAAATCGTGGATTTCCTGCACAACGGCAACCAAACCTACCGGGTCAACTAAAGCATGATGGACGGACACGACCTTCCGGAAACTTCATATCCTCCTCTGAAGGAAGAGGACAGCCCGGCCGCTATCCGGCCGCAAAATCAAACTTCACCAGGTAATTAATCACTGAGAAAATACATGAGAGTAAAACCATTCAAAGGCATCCGTCCTCCCAGGGAACTGGCAGAGCGGATCGCCTCGCGCCCCTATGACGTGCTCAACTCGGACGAAGCACGCGAAGAAGCCAAAGGCAACGCCTATTCCCTCTACCACATCATCAAGCCCGAAATCGACTTTCCGGCAGGAACCGACGAACATTCCCCGGCCGTTTATGACCGGGCCGTCATCCATTTCAACCGCTTCCGCGCCGACGGATGGCTCGTGCAGGATGACCGGGAACAGTACTATATCTACGCCCAGACTATGAACGGCAAGACCCAGTATGGGCTGGTGGTCTGTGCGTATGTGGGCGACTATCAGGCCGGGAAAATCAAAAAACATGAGTTGACGCGCTGCGACAAGGAAGAAGACCGGATGAAACACGTGCGCAACTGCAACGCCAACATCGAGCCGGTTTTCTTTGCCTATCCCGACCATGCGACGCTCGACGAACTGGTTGCCCGGCATACGCAGACCGCGCCGGAGTATGACTTTGTGGCCCGGCCGGAAAATTTCCGTCATACCTTCTGGACCGTAACCGACGAAGCCGACATCGCCCGCATCACGGAAGCCTTTGCCTCCATCCCCTCGCTCTACATAGCCGACGGCCATCACCGTTCGGCGGCGGCGGCGCGGGTGGGCGTCGAGAAAGCCCGGCAGAATCCGCATCATCGCGGCAACGAGGAATACAACTACTTTATGGCCGTCTGTTTCCCGGCCAGCCAACTGACGATCATCGACTACAACCGGCTGGTGAAAGACCTGAACGGGCTTTCGGACGACGCTTTCCTGCAGGCGCTTGCGAAAAACTTTACCGTTGAACCGAAAGGTAACGAGCTATTCAAACCCGTCCGGCCGCATCAGTTTTCGCTCTACCTGAGCGGTAACGGGTACGCGTTGACGGCCAAAGAAGGGACCTGCGACAAGGAGGATCCCATCGGCTGCCTGGATGTGACCCTCTCGTCCAACCTGATCCTGGACGAAATCCTGGGCATCAAAGACCTGCGCACCGACCAACGGGTTGATTTCGTGGGCGGCATCCGCGGCCCGGGCGAACTCAAACGCCGGGTTGACAGCGGAGAGATGCGGATGGCGCTGGCGCTGTATCCCGTCTCCATGCAGCAAATCATCCGCATTGCCGATTCGGGAAACATCATGCCCCCCAAAACCACCTGGTTTGAACCGAAACTGCGTTCGGGCCTGGTCATTCACTCGCTCGCGGAACCGCTGGCATGACGGGCGGTTTTGTGAAGCCTCAACGGGTTCAGGCCTTTCAATTCCTTACAGTCATTCAGCCAAGCCTCCGTGATTGCCGGACAGTTCCTTATGGTGGAGAATAAAAATTTCAAGGGTCATGCGGCGCTGTTCACCGCCTACCTCGTTTTCGGGCTGAACACGCCCGTGTCTAAAGCCATCCTCGCGGACGGCGCCATTTCGCCCATCGCGCTGACGTTTTTCCGTTTTGCCGGCGCCACGGCGCTTTTCTGGCTGGCGTCCCTGTTCGTCAAAAAAGAGCCGGTCTGCCGGCGCGACATTTTCCTGTTCTTCGTGGCATCCATGTTCGGGATACTGGTCAACCAGATGGCCTTTATTGTGGGGCTTTCGACGGCTTCGCCCATTGATGCATCGGTCATCACCACCACAGTACCGATACTGACCATGCTCCTGGCCGCCCTTTTCCTCCGGGAGCCGATCACGTGGAAAAAGGCCGGCGGCGTCCTGGTTGGCGCGGCGGGAGCGCTGCTGCTGATTTTCGGCGGGAGCGCCGTCCATGCCGGCAGCGCGGGCAGGACGGGCGACTGGCTGTGCGTGTTGAGCTGCACCGCCTTTGCCCTCTACCTGACGGCCTTCCGAAACCTGATCCTCCGCTACAGCGCCGTCACGTCCATGAAATGGATGTTCCTCCATGCCACGGTTGTCAGCCTGCCGTTCTGCCTGTACGACCTGGCGTCCGTCCCCTATGCCGCCCTGCCGCCGGGCATGGTGTTCCGGATTGCATACGTGGTTGTACTGGCCACCTTTGTTGCCTACCTGCTGATCCCGCCCGGTCAGAAATCCCTGCGCCCCACGGTGGTTAGCATGTATAACTACCTGCAACCGGTGGTATCTTCCGCCGTAGCGGTAGTGGCGGGGATGGACGTGTTCGGATGGAGCAAGGGTACCGCTTCGCTGCTGGTTTTTCTCGGGGTTTACCTTGTGACCCAGAGTAAGTCGCGTGCCCAGTTGGAGGCCGAACGAACACGGCAGGATTAGTGGTTAGTGGTTAGTGGTTAGTGGTTAGTGACAAAACGCCTACCCTCACTAACCACTCCTGTGTAACAAAATCATCAAACGCTTCTATTCCTTTGTCTGAACTGTGATTTTTGTGATTCATGTGATTGGAATGATTTGTTGATTCATCATGGCCCTCACAAAAATCATTCCAATCCTATAAATCATACAAATCACAAAAATCACATAAATCACAGTTCAGACAAAGGCGCGTTATTTCCGGCGGGCTGTATAATTTATTAGTGGACTAACCACTAACCGCTAACCACTCGTAAATCGACGCCCCCCGTCAGCTAAAGCAAACGGCAAAAAAGGGGGGAATTGGGCGAAAGCCCCGCGGAGGCAGCGTGGAGCGAACAATAGCCGCTATTTCTTTTTTCCTGTTTTTCTAAAACTTCGTATGGGTATCCGGAAACTCCGTACCGGTATCCGGAAACTTCGTATGGGTATCCGGAAATTCCGTACCGGTATCCGAAAACTTCGTACCGGTATCCGAAAACTTCGTACCGGTATCCGGAAACTTCGTACCGGTATCCGAAAACTTCGTACCGGTATCCGAAAACTTCGTACCGGTATCCGAAAACTTCGTACCGGTATCCGAAAATTCCGTACCGGTATCCCAAAACTTCGTACCGGTATCCCAAAACTTCGGATTGGTATCCGGAAACTTCGGGAAACATCCCGGAAACTTCGGGATATATCCCGGAAAGTTGGGGGAGGGAAAATAAAGGTGGATGGGCGGGGGAAAGGTATCGCGGACCACAAAGGGATGAGGAATAAATGATGAACATTATGACGGCCACAGGTGTTAATATAATAGAAATAGAATAATAAAACTATTATGAATACATCAAACACCACAAAGGTACGGCGTCAAAACCGCCGTACCGAAAGTTTTTTTATTTCCTTATTTCTGATGGGATGCCTGGGCGTATCGGCTGTCCATGCCCGGTGGACTGCTACGGCGCCGGCCTGTATGTATGGGTGCGGACTGTCGGGGAGTGAGGCTTACCTGGCCGGCGCAAGAGTGTCTGACTCTACCGACGTCCCTTTCCCCGACAACGTGGTGGAGACGGATTGTACCATTCCGGTGGCTGCTATGCAGTGGGGTATCAATACGGCTCCGACAAGATTGGGTAATAATGATGTGTCCGTCTATCAGACGCCTTACGTGGGCGACCTGGATGGCGATGGACATGTTGAAATCGTTGTGGCTAAGTCTTTCAAGAGCGGAGGTTATAATTACTCGTCTTCCTGGTGCTATGCGGCCAATGGATTTCATGTCTTCGATATGCGTAATAATTCTTCCAAAATAATTACTACGCCTGCATTTTCCACCGGCGCAAAAGGACAGATAGGTCTGGCCAGGCCGAATGCTTCTTTGCCGGGATACATCGTGTTGGCCGCTATGGATGGATACTTGTATGCGTATGACAAGGCGGGAAACCTGAAATGGGTAACGCTTACGCCGACGGGCCGATCGAACAGTCCTTATACTACGTACAATGTCCCCGATAATGGGAGCGGTAGCGGTTTTAAATCTGCCAATATCCTGTTTGCGGACTTCAACGGCGACGGCCGTGCGGAAATAGTCACGGGAGATCGAATCTTTGACCTGGAAACGGGGAGGCTGCTGCTTGATTGCCAGTTCTTAGCCGGCCGGAGGCTCTGGTATCCCATTGTATCGGTGGTGGATGTGAACAAGGATGGTAAACCCGAACTGGTTTGGGGGGGAAACGTCTATTCCATCAACATTACAAGCCGGACGGGAACTGCAGGAAATACCTTTTCGTTGATGAAGCAGGTCAGCAATGCACCGCTCCCCAATCTTCAGGTGACTGCAACTGCTCCGGCCGATTTTGACCTGGATGGACAGGTGGATATACTGGCTCACTCAGCCAACCAGTTTTACATATATAACCCCTTGACGGGCGCTATCAAAGCAAGGAGGACGCTGACTTCGAGTCAAAACGGCGAGGGAACTCCTTTTGTGGGAGATATCGACGGGGATCAATACCCCGAAATCATGTACGGCGAAAGCGCAAGCCCTAATTTTCATATCTCTGCATGGACGATCTATAAGGCCGGTAGCCCGCCCAATCCGACTCCCCAGTTGAAGTGGCAAAAGCAAACGACCGACGAGAGCCGATCGACGGGATTGACACTGTTTGATTTTGATCAGAACGGGAAGTATGAAATCCTTTACCGGGACCATGATTTACTGCGTATATTTGACGGCACCAGCCAGGCGACCATGGCTACGCCGGTGGCCAGCATCCCTTGTGTTTCGGGTACGCAGAGCGAATATCCCATAACGGCCGATGTGGACAACGACGGAGCGGCGGAAATCATTGTCACCGGGGGGCCGAAAGGGAATGATACGCAGATGGGATACCTTTATATTTTCAACCCGAGTCCCGGCACAAGGTGGGCGCCGGCTCGCAAAGTATGGAACCAATACTCCTACAACGTGGTAAATATTAACGGAGACTTGACCGTCCCGTCCCGGATGTTTGACATTGCTACCTTCATGGCCGGCCCCGATTCCGTCATGGGGACGAAGGACGACATCCACCCCTACAACGGCTTCCTGAAACAGTCCACCATGATAGACCGCTACGGCAATATGGTCAGGTATGCTCCCGACGTAAAGTTCCTGAACCGTCCTGCCTTCCGCTACAACGTGGTCAGCGACTCGCTGCAAATCAGGTTCTCCGTCGCCAACGCGGGGCAGGCTGCCTCGCATTCGCCGCTTTACATCGGGGTGTACCGCAACGAAGTCTCCACGACCGGTCGTATCCTGGTCGATTCCATTATGGTTTCCATTCTTCCGGATACCATTTTGGGCATGCGCACTATCTCCATCCCCCGCTTTACGTCCTCCTTCCCGTCGGACAGCCGCCTGATCCTGTGCCTGAACGACCGCGGCCTTGCCCGCTACGAACAGGCGGAGTGTAACACAGATAACAACTCGGTGGAGGTAAAGGTCTCGGATTTCCTGCCGCCGGGCAACGATACGCGTACGGTGCAGCAATATCACTGGACGGAAATGGATGTGCTGGCCAACGATTCCCTGCCGGATAGCTTCTTTGCCGGAGCGTTCAGCCTGCTGGATTCCGTTGTGCGGCATCCCGTGGCGGGCAGTCTCAGTGTGACCGGCAGGGGCAGGAATAGCCGGCTGGTGTATATAAACAACGGTACGGATTCTCTGCCTGATCATATCGACTCGCTGGTTTACCGCTTCCGCTTCGGCCATTCCGTCCAGGGCCGTCCCAGGGAGTTCCGCGCAACGGCCTATATCTATGTCCTGGAGGAGATACACGGCGCCTCGACCTGCCGCAACCGTCCCTTCACGGCTACGCTCAGGGAACGTCCGGCGGGCGTGGAGTTCGATTGGTTCACCGTGCCCGACACCCTTCCTGCCAATCCTCCCGCCGGCCTCTCGCACACGTTCGGCACGATGACGGGCGATACTTCGATGCTGGTGCAGCCCCGGAAGGTATCCGACGCTTCTGCGCCCTGGAACCGTGTGGGCGGTTTCCCGCCGGAGTTGCTCTCCATACATGCCGCCGCCTCGCCGGGGCCGATGCGCTGGACGGGGCTGAGGAATACGGACTGGAATAATCCGGAAAATTGGGTGGAGAGGGTGACGGAGGCCGGCGGCCAGACGTATGAAAGGCCCGTTTCCTGGGCGCCTTCCGCCTGTAGCGACGTGGTGATTGCTTCCGGTATGCCCGGCTATCCCGAATTGAAGGATTCGGCCTGGTGCCGCATCATCACGGTGCAGGACCGCGCCCTGCTCGCCAATCCCCACGTGCTGCACTACGACAGTGCGCGGGTGGAACTGATGCTCAAGGCCTCCGAGCGCGACCGCTTTGTGATGTGGTCGGCTCCGCTGCTGAGCATGTATTCGGGCGACTATCACTTCGATGACCCCCTCACCGACAAACCGTACTGGGGCGATGTGTACATGAATTACTTCCAGCAGGCGAACCCGCACGGCGGCGGGGCACAGGCGAACATGTTCACGGCTACGTTCGGCGAGCCGGGCGACCCGCTGGGTCTGGGAAAAACCTTCAACCTGCGGGTGACTTCCACCAGCCTGTCGCGCAACCAGGCTTGGATATTCCCGAAGCTCGAAACCGAATACTATCCCACAGGTATGCCGCCCGTCAGCACCCCCCGTCCCGCCTCCCACCGTTTCATCACGGACAGCGTCCGGTTAAACGCCTCGGGGCTGTTTGAGATGCCGGTTTATGGCGATGTCGCAGGCGGTAATCTCGTGCAGGTGGTCAATCCTTACCTGGCTTGGCTCCATGTGGACGCCTTCCTGCAGCACAACAGCGACCGGCTGGCCACCAGTGGCTACCTGGTCTGGAACGGCAACGTGAACAGCGGTTTCACGGCGGTCAAGTTCGACCGGCTGGGCATGCGCTACCTGTATACCGGCCCGACGAACTTCTCCGGCTTGCCCTCGCCGGAATACGTGGCGCCGCTGCAATCCTTCTTTGTGGCAAAAAGTCCTGCCGTGACCAACCTCACAACGGTCAAGATGTCGCCGAACTGGACCACGACGCGCCATCCCGGTCCCTACGTGCTCCGGGCGTCGGAGGCCGAGAGCGGCGTACTGCATATCCGCGCCACGCAGGGTGGCCGCACGGCATACACCGCCCTGCACTTCGACAAGCAGGCCCTGCCGACGTACAACAGCAGCGAAGACGTACGCGCACTCTTCTACGACGCCTTGCCGTTTTCCGTTTATGTGCTGACCGCCCTCCACGAGCCGCTGGCCATCTCAGCCGACGGCGAATACCGGTCACACACGACCGCCCTCGGCCTGCACCTCTCCGAAAGCGGTCTGACCACGCTGGAGTTCACCGGCCTGGAGCGCTTCGGCCACAACGTTTACCTGATAGACCGCGAACGGGACCATCCGGAAATCGACCTCCAGGCCACGCCCTCCTACACCTTCACGGTTACCAAGCCGCCGGGCAGAACGGTATTCGAGTTGAACGACCGGTTTGCCCTGCGGATGGAGTACACGGGTATGAGGAACGCTCCGGAGGTATCCGCCCGGCCGAAGGTGACGGTCACGAGCGGCAGGGGGGTCATCCGTGTATGTTCGTTCTCGGGCCGGATGGAGCGGATCGAGGTTTATAACGTACTGGGAAAGCAGGTGGCCGTCATCACCCCCCATACCAACCGGGCCGACCTGCCGGTAGCCGGCGCACAGACCTATATTGTGAATGTCCGGATCGGCGGCGAAGAGATAGTGAAAAAAATTATAGTGAAGTAGGTATCTGTTATCTGCCCGGAAAGAAACCATCCCTCGAGGGGTCTGTTTTTTTCACTCCTTCCGCCCGAAAAGGTGAAGGAGTGTCAAGGACAGCCCCTGTTCCGGCGCATACCTCGTTTCCGGCACGATGTATGCGCCGTTTCCGGGACAGCGTATGCGGAGTTTATTGGGTCGTATTTTACCGGGTAATGCCATTTTCATACATCCGTGACGCTCCTTGTTCTTTCTCCCGCCGGTATTTTTTTACTATGTTTGCGCCACTAAACAAATAAACAATCAAGTATGGCCAATATTGCCGAACGTCAAAAATTCATCCTTGAGCAACTGAAGCTACAGGGATATGTAAAAGTAAGTGACCTGAGCCGGGATTTGAATGCTTCGGAGGTGACGATCCGGAAGGATTTGAAATTTCTTGAAGAAAAGAAACTGCTGCAACGCAGTCACGGGAGCGCCAGTAATCTAACGTCGATTATTTCGGACAAGCACATTGACGTGAAGGAAAAGCTGCAAATCGAAGAAAAGTTGCGCATTGCCCGGGCAGCCTGCAAACTGCTGCAAGCGGACGACAAAATCATCATTGCTTCGGGAACAACGCTGCTGGCCTTTGCCCACGCGATTGACATCCGTGAACAGATTACGGTCATCACCTCGTCGGTCAAAGTGTCGCTCTCGCTGTGCTACAATCCCTTTATCGAAGTCATCCAACTGGGGGGAACGATTCGCAAAAATTCCGTATCGGTCATCGGCCATCATGCGGAAAGCACGCTGGAAAGCCTGTCGTGCAATAAATTGTTTATCGGCGTTGACGGGATTGATACGGAATACGGACTGACTACCAGCGACCTGAACGAGGCGCGTATCAACCGGCAAATGATTGCCGCCGCACAGCAGATCATTGTCCTGACCGACTCGTCCAAGTTCAACCGGCGTGGATTCTGTAAGATATGCGACATCGACAGCGTTCACCACATCATTACCGATATAGGCGCTCCTGCCAGCGTCATCAGGAATTTCCAGGACCGCAACCTCGAAGTGACCCTGGTGTGACGGTGTGACGGTGCACCCGTTCATTCGTCCGGCAGGAGGTTCCGGAAATCAAAAAAGGCCGCAACCTTTCGGATGCGGCCTTTTTTCAAGAAAGGTAAAAAAGATGGAAGAATGAGGTTTTTACCCGTTTACTTTTTTCATGTAAGCGATGAGGTCCAGTACCTTGCTGGAATAGCCCCATTCGTTGTCGTACCACGAAACCACTTTCACGAATGTATCCGTCAGGGCAATGCCTGCCTTTGCATCGAAGATGGATGTACGGGCGTCGCCAATGAAATCGGAGGATACCACATCCTCTTCCGTGTACCCCAGGATTCCTTTCAGGTCGCCTTCGGAAGCCTCTTTCATCGCGGTCTTAATTTCTGCATAAGTGGCCGGTTTAGCCAGGTTGACGGTCAGATCGACTACCGAAACGTCCAGCGTCGGAACGCGGAATGACATGCCCGTCAGTTTGCCGTTCAACTGGGGAATCACTTTTCCTACGGCTTTGGCTGCGCCGGTGGACGAAGGAATGATGTTGCCCGAAGCGGCACGGCCGCCTCTCCAGTCTTTGACTGAAGGGCCGTCAACCGTTTTCTGTGTGGCCGTGGTGGAGTGAATCGTTGACATCAGGCCATCGACAATGCCGAATTGGTCGTTCAGTACTTTGGCGATCGGCGCCAGACAGTTGGTCGTGCAGGATGCATTCGACACGAACGGGGTACCTTTTACATAAGCGTCGAGGTTGACGCCGCAAACGAACATCGGGGTGTCGTCTTTCGAGGGACCCGACATCACTACGTATTTGGCGCCTGCGTCGATGTGTCCCTGCGCTTTGTCCTTGGAAAGGAACAGGCCGGTTGATTCAACCACATATTCGGCGTCTATTTCGCCCCATTTCAAATCCGCCGGATTCTTTTCTGCGGTTACGCGGATCGCATGGCCGTTTACGATCAAATGCCCGTCCTTGACGTCAATCGTCCCTTTGAACTGGCCGTGAATGGTGTCATACTTCAACATGTAAGCCATGTATTCCACACTAATCAGGTCGTTAATACCTACTACCTGAATGTCGTTCCGGCCCTGAGCGGCACGGAAAACCAAACGTCCTATACGGCCGAAGCCGTTAATACCTACTTTAATCATTGTAATTTTCTTTTGTTAAAATGTAATTTTCTCGTTGATCTTTATTCGGAGGACAAATTTAGCACGTTTTTTTTTAGTACGGAACGATTGAGTGGAAAAATCGACCTCCCGGCAACATTAATTATAGAATGCCCGGTACCTTGCGCGAGGATGTTATATCGCGTTAAAAAAAAGGCATTTCCTCCGGAAGATTGAAAGATATCAGTTATTTTTGAACGCGTTATGAGTGGGTAGTACCTGAAATGATGCGTCAGAATAGAATGTATGCGATGAAAATGAATATCTATAGAGGCAGTTTTTTTCTGCTGTTCATGTGGGCGTGCAAGCCGGTGCCACCGGTAACGTCTTCCATTACCATTGACCTGGAGAAGTTGACCGTGCCGGTAAACCGGTCTTTGTACGGCCTGACACTGGAGGAGGCCAACCATGCGATTGAAGGCGGACTCTATGCCGAACTGGTGCGGAACCGTGACTTTGAAGAGGGCGTTGTACCGGGCGGATGCCTGTATGACGAGGGAGGTCATTTGGTTACGCCGGCGGGGTGGAAAGTGCCTTTTGTGGCGCCGGATGTTGTGTCCGGTTGGCGGCTGCTGACCGATCACACATTCTGGTATCTTCATACAACGTATGTTTATGAGGGGAAAAACAACCGTTCGCTGGGTGTCCGGGTGGACTGGTCCGAACAGGGCGGCGGCGTTGTGGCGGAGGGTTTCCACGGTATGAGGCTGCGCCGGGGCGAACAGTATGACTTGTCGTTCCTTCTGCGTGGAGGGAATTACGCGCAACTGGACGTCCGGCTGATGGACTCGGTTGCGCGTAAGCCCCTGAGCGATGTGTTCCGCATCTCTCCGCTCCTCGAATGGACAGAGGTGCGCCACACCTTCACGGCAACGGAAAGTTCGTCGCACGCGACACTGGTCTTCAGCGCCGACAGCGGGTTGTGGTTTTACTTAGACCGGGTGTCGCTGTTTCCCCGCAAGACGTGGAAAGAACGTCCGAACGGATGGAGGGCCGACCTGGTCGAGGCGCTGGCGGCCTTGCGCCCGAAATTCATCCGTTTCCCCGGCGGAGCGTTTGCCGAAGGGTACTCGATTGAATCGGCGCCGAAGTGGGAAGAATCGGTCGGGCCGGTCGCGCAGCGGAAGCCCCTCTGGAGCATCTGGGGATACGGCTCAACCAACGGCATGGGTTTTCATGAATACCTGCAACTGTGCGACGACCTGGGAGCCTGGCCGCTTTACGTGGCCAACGCGGGCGTGCTGAACCAGCGCTACCGTCTGCGTTACGAGGAAATCAAGAACATGAATGTCTGGGCGGAACGCCTGAACCAGGCCCTTGCATACGCCCTTGCGCCGGTCGATTCGTTCTATGGGCGGATGCGTGCCGCTAATGGCCATGCGCAGCCGTTCAACCTGAAAACGGTGGAGTTGGGGAGCGAAAACCGGGGCATCATTTATTCCCGTCGCTACCAGTACCTGCGGCAGGCCGTCAGGGATGCTTTCCCCGACGTGTCGTTCATCAGTAACGATTCCGCCGCGGTGAAAGGTTTCTGGGGAGACTGGATTGATACGCACTACCTGAGTAACGTCGATTTTTTAATCGGTTGCCACAACCGCTTCGACGCGGGCACGCTGACCATCCATACGCCCATGACGTTTATCGGGGAATTTGGGGCGGCCCATTCGCCCGCCGGCGGCACGTTGCGGGCGGCGGTGGGTGAAGCGGCCTTCCTCATCGGCGCGGAACGGAACCCGATGAACGTCATGGGCGTGGCCTACTCGCCCCTGTTGGGTCATGCCAAGTTTCCCTCACACGGCGTTCCGGCCATCACGTTTGACGCCTCCGGCTTAGTGAAAAGCCCGTCCTATCATGTGCTGGAAATGTTCGCCGCTCACCGGGGCGACGAATTGCTGGCGACCCACGTGAAAACGTTCCTCAAACCGCTGGTGACGCAGGGACGTGTATCGATCATCTGCTACGACGATGATTTTGAGGTGAGCGAAACGACGCTGGACGGGGCACGCCTTCCACTGAAGTTTGTGAAGGACGAACGGACGGCCATCCGCCGGACTAAGTTCGCGGAGAACCTGCGCACGCAGAGCGTTGCATCCGACCCCGATATGCCGGAAGTCCCGGAAACGCCGGATGAACGGATGGAACGGCGGCATTTGATGTTCGGTCGTTCCACTTCCGGCTTGCAGCCGCTTTCCGAAGATGAACGGCGGAAATATGCCATCGCCGGGGAGTCCTCGGCATTCAACT
Source organism: Tannerella sp. (assembly GCA_031275525.1). GTDB lineage: Bacteria > Bacteroidota > Bacteroidia > Bacteroidales > Tannerellaceae > Tannerella. The sequence goes on along the minus strand of JAISOP010000009.1, from coordinate 5,204 downwards.
ATACCTTCTCCGCACGCCTCCGGTGTATGCAGGCCCGGGGGAAAATCAGGCTACAGGTACGCGACAACGGCCTGGTGGAAGAACAGGGCGACTGTATTTCCCTGATCATTGCCGACGGTACGGCCGGGCTGTATCACTGTGCCGGGCGCGTGGAGCGTCCGCTGGCGCCGCCTGTTGCGCCGGCCATGGAAGAGGATCGCTGGTACACGGTGAAAATCGTTTGCGAAGACGAACGGATTCAGTGTTATCTGAATGGCGTGCTGCTGACGGAGGCAACCGTGCCCACCTGCCCTTCCCTGGTGACGGTGGCCACGCGGGAAACGGAGACCAATACCATCCTCCTGAAGGTCGTCAACACGACTTATCACGAAGAATGGACTTCGCTGCACGTGGTGGGCGGAACGATCGCCGGTCAAGCGGAAATGATTCAACTGACCGGGGCGCCGGAAGGACGCAACACGCCGGATCGTCCCGACGCGATTACGCCTGAACGGAAACGTATCCGGTTTCCCTTCAAACATCCCATCACCTGCGTTTTTCCACCTAATTCGGTGACAATCCTCCTCCTGGAACCCAAATAAAGATTCAATGATTCAAAGATTCAAAAGGCTCGTTTTTTTTGAATCATTGAATCATTGAATCATTGAATCTTTCAGAAAAGAGCTATGATTTTGGGCAGGAAAATAATCAGGCCGACTATTACGGCGGCCAGGGCGACAATGAGTACCGCACCGGCAGCAAAATCCTTGACCTGCTTGATGTTTTCGCTGTATTTGGAGGAGACTGTGTCCGACAGCGCTTCGATCGACGTATTGAACGTTTCGGCAGCCATGACGCCGCCTATGGCAAGTAGTACCGCTATCCATTCGGTGGCGGAGATGCGGAAGCAGCATCCGGCCACCACCGTGCAGAGCGCAACCAGCAAGTGTACACGTGCGTTCTGCTCCTGGCAGACCACCTGGCGCAGGCCGCCGACGGCATAGCCGAAACTCTTGACCAAGCGCTTGACGGAGATGCTCCCGGAAGTTTTTTTTCGTTTTATTTCCATACAGTCCGGATTTGCGGAATCAGTCTTCCTGCGTTTTCCGGTATGTGCCCGGATTCAGGTCCTTTAATCCCTTTTCAAAAATACGAACGGCTTCATCCAGCGTACCGGCGTATTCGCCTCCCGCCGCATTCAGGTGGCCTCCCCCCTGGAAACAAGCGGCTGCAAAACGATTACACGGGAAATCGCCCTCCGAACGGAAGGACAGTTTGATACCGTCCGTGTTTTCGCGGATGAAGACGACAAACCGGATCCATTCGATGCTCAGGGGCAGGTTAACAAAGCCTTCCACATCTCCCGGCACATAGCCGAAACGGTTCAGTTCGTTAAGTGAAAGGGTAATCAAGGCTGTTTTTTCTTCCGGATAGACTTTCATTTTTTCGTACAGCGTATAGCCCATCAGCCGGAGCCGCGATTCGGAATAGACCTGGTACACCTGCCGGTAGATCCGGTCCTTGTCGATGCCCGTTTTCAGCAGTTCCCGGATGATGAGGTAGAGGTCGGGGTCGTTGGAACGATACGTAAAAGCGCCGGTGTCGGTCATCATGCCGGTGTAGATACATTCGGCGGCTTGCCGGTCAATCACATCGGCGGCTTTCAGGGCGCAGAGCAGACGGAAAATGATTTCGGAGGTGGAGGACATTTCCGGGTGTGAAATGACTAACTGGCAGAAGTCCGACGGGTTGGGGTGATGATCAATCATGACCTTGCGGGTGGTAGCCGCCTCGACGACCGGCGCCAGCTTGCCCAGTCGCTTTGCTTCGTTGAAATCGAGGCAGAAAATCACGTCCGCCGCGCCAATCAGCCGCGCCGCATAATCCGGATGACGCTCGTACACAAGGATACTCCCCGCCTCCGGCATCCATTTCAAAAAGGCGGGAAAATCATTCGGCGACACCACATTGACCGTGTTCCCCTGGGACATCAGGAAATGATACAGTCCCAGCGAAGCGCCGATGGCGTCGCCGTCCGGAGAAACATGCATGACTATCACGAAGTTTTCTCCTTTATTCATATAAGTTTCAAGTTTGTGAATCTTCTTCTCGTCAAAGATTTTTGTAAGCATAGGTTTCATTTATTTGGTCAAAGATACAACTTTTCCGGCAATTTTTGAATAATGGGAACCTCTCAAAACCCCCAATGCTACGCTTCGCTCCGCAGAAAAAGGAGAAATCATACAAATCACATAAATCACCGTTCAGACAGCGGCACGTTATTTCCGGCGGGCCGTATTGCCTTAGGAGCTGTCAAGAAATAAACCATCCATTTACGGGTCTGTTTTTCGCATTCCTTCAGCCCGAAAATGATTACATACCCCGGTCTGCGCACATTTTCGGGCTTTGTACTGCAAAAAACATTTCCCGTAAATTCGGATGGTTTATTTCTTGACAGCTCCTTATCAGGGGACTAACCACTAACCACTCACCACTAACCACTCACCACTAATCAAAACGGGTATCCGACGGCGATATGAAATCCGAGTCCTTCGTTTCGGGTTTTATTGAAATAGCCGTGTTGTCCTGTATCGTAGGGAACGTGCAGGGCGACGCCCACGTCGAAACGGATCACCAGCGCCTCAAAATTGTAACGCACGCCGGCGCCGGTACCGACCGCAATATCGTTCAGGAAATGCCGTCCGGAGAGCGTCCCGTCGGAAGGTCCCCCTTCGTCCTCGTCGCGGAACAGCCAGACATTGCCCATATCCAGGAACAACGCCCCTTCCAGGTCACCCGCCAGGCGGAAACGATATTCCAGGTTCCCCTCCAGTTTCAAGTCGCCGGTATGGTCGAGGTTATCAAAGCGGCTATCCCGGTTCGGCTGCGAACGTCCCGGCCCGATGGAACGGATGGTAAAGGCCCGGATACTGTTGGCCCCGCCCACATAGAACTGCTCGCTGTAGGGCGAGACCGTCGAATTGCCGTAGCTGTAGATCACTCCGCCGCTGATCCGCCCCGCCAGGCGGTGGTTACGGTTCAGCACGTGGTTATAGCGCAATTCGGACGTCACTTTCAGGAACTGGGAGAACGGGTTACCCAGCAGTCGGTTGGACTCCTTGAAACCCTTGCCCGACAGGGCGTAGAGGGAAGAGAGGAGATTGCCCGACTCGGTGGCGGAGAACTGCCACCAGGTCGTATGCCGCCCCTTCCTCACCGGCGCATTGTCCAGCGTGTAGGTGTAGCTGATGGCAGGGATAAACTGGTTGCGGAGGCTTTGGTAGAGGGAAGGATTCTTGCCGGCGATACTGTCGAAACGTTCGGTCGTTCGCTCCAGGCGGTTAAACGAGAGGCGGAAGGGCGTGAAGGAATGGTGCCGGATGGGATTGGGGTCGAAATCGTAGGTTGCGCTGCCGCCGAAGGACAGGAGGCGGAAGAAGTCCGCCCGGTTCAGGCGGTTGGCATACAACCGGTAGGTCGAGGAAGCCGGGAAGTCGTAGGTACGCCGGAAAAATCCGGGAACCAACACGCGGGGAAAGGCCAGCGTCCCGGTCGCGCCATACTCATAATTATCCATCAGGGAGCCGGCGCCCTGACGCCTGTTCGTCAGCCACTCGTAGCTCCCGTTGAGGCTGAGGCCCAGCGATTCGCCGCGGCGGAAGAGATTATTTTTCGTCAGGGAAAACACCGCGCCCGGACCGGCGCGTTTGTTGCTGTTGGCCGTGAAATTGACCTCCATTTCGCCGCTCAGCGGCAAGTCATACATCGCCCGCAGGGTCACGTCCAGCGTGTCGCAGCGGCGCGATTCGCTCCGGGGCGTGTACTGCATGTCGGTGTATCGGAACACCGCCAGGCGAGCCAGTCCCGCCAGCGTTTGCGCCTGGCGCGCCTGGGAATACAGGTCCCCCGGCTTGAAGCGGAACCGGCTGTGGAGCGTCCGGGGATGGAGATGCAGCCGGTCGTGGTAGTAGATAGTAAGGTCGCCGTAGCGGAGCGAATCGGTCGGCGGTTCGTTGTCATACCCATACAGGTGAACGGTAATATCCCCGATTTTCCAGGGGCGCATGATCATCGGCGAGACGTCCTGCGCCAGCCCGACCCTCAGCGTGACCTTTTGCGACGCCAGGGTACTGTCGGCCGTATAAATAATGTGGGAAGGACGGAAATAGAAATAGCCGTGGTCGCGCAGCAGGGAAGCCATCCGCTGGCGCTCGTCCTCCAGCGTAAGGACGTTGAACGGGTCGCCCACCCGGATCAGCCGGTCCTCGGCCGAAAGCTCCAGCAGCGTATCCGTCCGCGACTGTATCCGGCGGTATTCGATGGAATCATACGTATAAGGCTTGTTCATCGTCAGTTTGTAAAGCACCTTCACTTTCAGGGAATCCCGGTCGTGCGGCGCCGCCTCCCAGGAAGCCGTGCCGTTGAAATAGCCATGTTCGCGCAGCAAGTTCCGGGCGATATGGGTCCTCAGTTCCGGGTTAACAGCGGACAGCAGCACCGGACGCGCAGCCAGGCGCTTGAACATCCACCGGCTGAAGCCATCCGGCCGGTCGGCAAAAGCGTTATACATCCACAGCCCGAAGGGGAAAGGCACGCGGAACTGCGAACTGCCGAACAGCGCATTGTTAGGGGGAAAAGCCAGGGCAGCGTCGATTTCGCGCATCGCCTCGTCGCCGGCTGCCGAACGGTCTTCGTCGGTGACTTCAATTTTCCGGATACCGGTATAAAGCCGTTCGCCGGGCGGCAGGCGCCGCGTCGTCGAACAAGCCGTCCACAGCGCCAGGGCAGCCAGGAGCAGCAGCCAGCGCAGGCCCTTCGTCCCCAACCTTGGCCGCGGACGGTCCTTGCCGGGGTGTACACCGTGTACGCCTCCCGCCGTACACCGTGTACGCCCCTCGTCGTACATCGTGTACGCCCCTCGTCGTACATCGTGTACGCCCCTCGTCGTACACCGTGTACGCCCCTCGCCGTACATCGTGTACGCCCCTCGCCGTACATCGTGTACTCCCCTCGGAGTACACCGTGTACTCCCCTCGGGGTACACCGTGTACTCCCCTCGTGGTACACGGTGTACCACGCCCGTGGTACACCGTGTCCCTCGCTCGGGGGACAGTGTGTCCCTCGTCCGGGGGACAGTGTGTCCCTCGCTCGGGGGACGGTGTGTCCCTCGCTCGGGGGACAGTGTGTACGCCCCTCGACGACCATCGTGGTCGCCCCTCGACGAC
>JAISOP010000307.1 GCA_031275525.1 Tannerella sp. | reverse complement strand
ATCTTATTAAACTCCTAAAAAATTAGATGCGTCAGCCCTGGGGACTAACCACTATTCAGGAGTTGCTAAACTTTTCCGGCCTTTGATTGGTTATATAAAAGGAACGAGTTATCGAATATTTAAATTTAGGAAGACATGAAACCATTAGATACAACAGCAAGCGAGATTGGAAAGCGGTCGAAGCATAAACATACGCTGTTCATTCGTTATTCAAAGGCTGAATTCTTTTGTGAAGGCCAGGAAAAACGTTTGGAACATACCGGAAAGGCAAACAGCCTGGAGACCGTAGCGAAAGGTAAAAGACAGGATCGTTTTTCCGGGCATTTCAATATGTTCCTGTAGAGGGAGGCAAAACCTGCCGGCGTACCGGAAAGTCCGTATCTTTGCGGAGCGGGAACTGTTTTTCGTGATTTAAATACAGGAAGATGAAACTGACGTACCTTTTTCATAGCGGGTTTGCGGTTGAAGGGAAGACCTTTACTCTGATTATGGATTATTTCCGAGACACGGACCAGGGTTTTGTGCGGACGCACTTGCCCCGGTTTGCGGGGCGAGTCTATGTCCTGGTCTCGCACTGGCATCCCGACCATTTCAATCCTGAAATTCTGGAATGGAAACGCTTGCGACCGGATATACAGTACCTTTTTTCCAAAGACCTGCTGGATCGCCGGAAAGCGGGACCTGCGGATGCGGATTACTTGGAAAAGGGCGACAGGTGGAGCGACGGCGTGGTGTCGGTCCGGGCTTTCGGTTCGACGGATGTCGGCGTTTCGTTCCTGGTCGAGGCAGAGGGCAAACGGCTGTTTCACGCCGGCGATTTGAATAACTGGCACTGGAACGAGGAATCGACCGCCGAAGAAGTACAGGCGGCCGAGCGCGACTTCTTGGCGGAAGTTGCCCTGCTGGCGCAGTCGTCCGGTCGGCTGGACCTGGCCATGTTTCCGGTGGACGCCCGCCTGGGTAAGGATTACATGCTTGGCGCCGAACAGTTTGTTGACCGCGTTCCGGTGGCAGTGTTTTCGCCGATGCACTTTACTTCCTCATATAACGCAGCCGAGGCCTTCCGCCCCTACGCCGAACACGCCGGGTGCCGTTTCATCGGCTGGAAGGCTAAGGGAGAAAGCATTGATTTCTGAGTTGGGTCGTGGTCGTAGGAGGCTGTCTCAAAAGATCAGCCTCTTTTTATTTTCAGGCGACAAGTTTCGGACTTGAGGGATAAAATTGATTTTATGTTGCCGGGCAAAAAACACAACAAAGACTGTGATTTTTGATAAAACAGCCGACTGTTGAGCGTTTGGGGAAACACAACGAGAAACTGAATTTAACATTGCCTTTTTCCTTCGTAAACGAAGGGCGCCCCCGTGTTTCAATCAATGCTCACCTTGACGACCGGTAACGACGGGATATTTTGCAAAATAAACCGGCGATATAGGCACGGCAATGAAAAAAAACCTATATTTGCACCCTGAAAAATTGAGTTCAAAGGAAATAGGAAGAACAAAGTAATTAAATATAAAATCTATCGATTCAAAATGCAAAACAAAGGATTTGTAAAGGTTTTCTCCCTGTTACTGACGCTTGTATGTGCGTTCTATTTGTCATTTTCATTCGTGACATGGCAATATAACAAGCGGGCGGCAGAATATGCAAACGGAGACACCTCAAAAGAGAACATTTATTTGGACTCGCTGGCAACCAAGAAAGTATGGCTTGGGTACACGCTGAAGCAGTGCCGCGAGATGGAAGTGACTTTAGGACTCGACCTGAAGGGCGGTATGAATGTGATCCTGGAGTTGAATGTGCCGGACGTGCTGCGGTCGCTGGCCAACTACAATCAGGACCCGAATTTCAACAAAGCGTTGGAACTGGCATATACCCGTCAGGCAAACAGTAATAAAGACTACATTGAATTGTTTGCGGAAGAATACAAAAAGTTAGACCCGCAAGCCCGGCTGGCCGGTATTTTCAGCACCTTCGAACTGAAAGACCGGATTTCGCCCCAAAGCACGGATGCACAGGTGCTCTCCGTGATACGCGAAGAAACAAACAGCGCGATTGACAATTCTTTCAATGTCCTGCGTACACGTATCGACCAGTTCGGCGTCGTATCGCCCAACATCCAGCGCTTGGAAACTACCGGGCGTATCCTGGTGGAGTTGCCGGGCGTGAAGGAACCCGAACGGGTGCGCAAGTTGCTTCAGGGAAGCGCCAATCTTGAATTTTGGGAGACGTATGAACTGACCAATATCTATGAACAATTAGTCTCGGCAGACGCCGCGCTGGCCAAACTGCTGAAAACCGACGAACCGGCTGCCGATTCGACGGCTATCACACCACCCGCCTCCGCAGAAGAGGGCGATTTGACGGCCGAAAGCCAAACCTCGGAAGCGGATTCGCTGTTGGCCCAGTTGGGTGAGGATACAACGTCGCCGGACGAAAACGTCTCGGAAGAAACGTTCCGGAAGGAACATCCGCTGTTCGCCAAGTTACAGTTGAACGCCGACAATTCCGGCCGTATCGTCCCCGGACCGACCGTAGGCTATGTGCTGAAAAACAACATGAATACGGTAACGGAATACCTGAACATGCCCCAGGTTAAGGCTGTATTGCCACGCAACGTCTCGTTCAAATGGTCGGTGAAGCCGTCGGAAATGAACGAGCAGTATTATGAATTATACGCGATTAAGGTCACGAACCGTGACGGCCGGCCGGCCTTGGGCGGCGATGTGGTGACGGGCGCCGTGGCCGACTTCTCGCAACAGCAAATCGGACGCGCCGAACAGCAGGTCAGCATGACGATGAACGCGGAAGGCGCCAAGGCCTGGGCACGCCTGACCAAAGACAATATCGGCAGCTACATTGCGATTGTGCTGGACAACAAAGTGTATTCGGCGCCGCGCGTGAACGACGAAATCACCGGCGGACGCTCCCAAATCACCGGCCATTTCAGTACGGAAGAAGCCAAGGACTTGGCCAACGTCCTGAAATCGGGTAAAATGGCCGCTTCGGTCAATATCGTTCAGGAAGATGTAATCGGCCCCTCGCTGGGACAGGAAGCCATTAACGCCGGACTGATTTCCTTCATCCTGGCGCTGGTGGTTCTGATGCTTTACATGTGCGCCATCTACGGGCTGGTTCCGGGTTTGATCGTAAGCGGCGCACTGCTGCTCAACATATTCATCACGATGGGCGTTATGGCTTCCATCAAATCGGTACTGACCCTGCCGGGCATCGCCGGTATTGTGCTGACGCTGGGTATGGCCGTCGACGCCAACGTGCTGATCTATGAACGCACGAAGGAAGAACTCCGTGGCGGAAAGGGACTGGCCAAAGCGCTTTCGGACGGTTACCGGAACGCCTTTTCCGCCATCTTCGACTCGAACGTGACAACCGTTATCACCGGCATCGTGCTGTTCATCTTCGGAACAGGCCCGATTCGCGGTTTTGCGACAACGATGGTTATCGGTCTGGTGGCCTCGTTCCTGACGGCCGTCTTCCTGACCCGTATTGTATATGAAGCGCTGCTGGCGAAGGACAAACTGAAAAATATCACATTTACCACCGCCGTATCGAAAGACTTCCTGGCCAATCCGAAAATTCCGTTCCTGCGCCTGCGCAAAACGGGATACCTGATCCCGGTGCTGATCATTGTGCTGGGAGCCGTCTCGCTGAATATCGTCGGACTGAATAACGGCATTGACTTCACGGGAGGACGCAACTACGTGATCCGTTTCGACCGGGATGTACAGACGGACGAGGTGCGTGCCGCCCTGGCCAGCCGGCTGGAAGGCTCTGTAAACGTGATCACGATCAGTACGCAAAACCAGGTGCGCGTCTCCACCAACTACCGGATTGCCGACAACGATCCTTCCGTAGACCAGGATATTGAATCCCGGATGTATGAAGGATTGGCGGAGTTCCTTCCGGAAGGGACTACCCGGGAGCAATTTTCCGAAAACCATATCAAGAGTTCGCAGAAGGTGGGACCCAGCATGGCGGAAGACATCAAAAACAGCGCCGTCTGGGCGCTCGTCTTCGCCATGTTCTGCATGGCATTCTATATTCTGGGGCGGTTCAGCGATGTGGCCTTCTCGGTGGGCGTATTCGTTTCCGTACTTGCAACAACCCTGTGTATTGTTGCCTTCTATACGCTCCTGTGGAAAATACTGCCCTTCTCGATGGAAATTGACCAGACCTTTGTCGCCGCGATTCTGACGGTCATAGGATATTCCATTAACGACACCGTGGTGGTGTTCGACCGGATTCGCGAGACGATCCAGACCTATCCGAAACGCGAGCGGTATCAGGTGATTAACGACGCATTGAACTCTACGCTCTCGCGAACGTTCAATACCTCCTTCTCCACCTTTATCGTGGTACTGTGCATCTTCCTGCTGGGCGGCGCCACCATCCGCAGTTTCACGTTCGCCATCCTGCTGGGCGTAGTCATCGGAACCTATTCGACGCTGTTTATAGCAACGCCGATCGCCTATGAGATTCAAAAGCGGAAGATCGGCAAGGCTGCCGTTCCGGGACTGAAGCCCGCCCGCACCTGAGAACGGCAGTTCGATTCCTTACCCGAAAAGGCTGTCCGAAAGTCTCCGGACAGCCTTTTTTGCGGTATGAAGAAAAAGACATGTTTACGGAAACGGGAAATACAGGTTTTACGTCCGGCGTAAACCCGGCTTTTCGCCGGACGAAAGAGATGTCTTGCGCCGGGTATTAAATACATTGATTACCGGTTCGCTTATTCAGAACCCAGGTAATGTCTTAAAAAACAAAACATGATGGAAGAAAAATCAACGACTGTGTCCCTGCGCGTTTTGCACCGCAGGGCGGGCGCCCTGCTGGCTGCGCTGACTGTGTGTATATCCCTGCATGGCCAGCCGCTGGCCGGCGTCGACGGACTGGGGCGCGTCCTGCTTCAGCACGGCGCCGTGGGAGACCCCAGACCCGACCGCCGGGTCGGCCTTTTTTATTTTCTCTGGATGACGGACAGCGCCGAACGGGGCAGTACGCAAGTCCCCCGCGACGCCTGGGACCTGACCGAAATCACCGCTCGCCATCCCGAAGTCCTGGAAGACTTTGACAGCAAATACTGGGGAGCGTCGAGCGCATACAAATATTATTTCTGGGGGCAGCCGATCTGGGGATACTATCGCTTC
>JAISOP010000150.1 GCA_031275525.1 Tannerella sp. | reverse complement strand
GTACGTGCGCCGGGGCCTTGGCGACCCTCAAAGTTGCGGTTCGAGGTCGAAACTACGTACTTGCCCGCCGGCACCTTGTCGTCGTTCATCGCCAGGCAGGCCGAACAGCCCGGCTGACGCAATTCAAACCCGGCCTCGGCCAGGATGCGGTCGATGCCTTCGGCGCGGATTTGCCGCTCCACCGCCCAACTGCCCGGCACCAGCCACGCCGTCAGACCGGGCGCCTTCCGGCGACCTTTTACCACGGAGGCAAAGGCCCGGAAATCCCCTACCCTGCCGTTCGTGCAGCTCCCCAGGAAAACATAGTCCACCGGCTTGCCGAGAAGGGTCTCGCCGGGTTTGAAGCCCATGTAGTCGAGCGCCTTGCGGAAGGATACCTGCCCGGCTTCGTCCATGCTTTCGAGCGAGGGAATGGCCTCGCGGATGCCCATGCCCATGCCCGGATTGGTACCGTAGGTGATCATGGGTTCAATGTCTTCGGCACGAAAGGTGACTTCGCGGTCGAACCTCGCGTCGGCATCCGACCCGAGCGCCCGCCAGCCGGCTACCTTCCTCTCCCATTCCGCTCCGTGGCAGGGGGAGAGCTTCTCCCGGAGCCAGGCAAAGGTCACCTCGTCGGGCGCAATCATCCCGCCGCGGGCGCCCATCTCGATGGAGAGGTTGCAGATGGTTAGCCTTTCTTCCATCGTTGCCTGGCGGATGGCTTCGCCGGCGTATTCTACGAAATAACCTGTTGCGCCGCCGGTGGTCATGCGGCGGATGAGGAAGAGGGCCAGGTCCTTGGCGGTCACGCCGGGCTTGCAGCGACCGTCCACGGTGATGCGCAGGGTGCGGGGGCGGCGCTGGAGGAGGCACTGGGTGGCGAGGGTCATTTCCACCTCGCTCGTGCCGATGCCGAAGGCGATGGCGCCCAGGGCGCCGTGGGTGGAGGTGTGCGAATCGCCGCAGACGATGGTCATGCCGGGTTGCGTGAGGCCGGTTTCTGCGCCCACGACGTGGATAATGCCGTTGCGCGGGTGCAGCAGGCCGTAGTGGGTCAGCCCAAAGTGGCGGGCGTTTTTCTCCAGCGCGTCCACCTGCCTGCGGGAGACGGGGTCGGCCAGCGGCTGGTCCTGGTGCAGGGTGGGGACGTTGTGGTCGGGGATGCAGGTGACGCGCTCCGGGCGGAAGGGCTTCAGCCCCCGCTCGCGCAGCCCGGCAAAAGCCTGCGGACTGGTTACCTCGTGACAGTACAGGCGGTCGATATACAGTTGTACCGTGCCGTCGGGAAGCGTGCCGACTGCATGTTTCTCCCAAATCTTTTCAAATAAAGTCTTTCCCATAACTATATGTTTTTTTCAATCCCGGGTTATTTTATGAACTTGTTGACGGCATCGACAAAGGCCTCGGCCGAGGCGGCGACGATGTCGGTATTGGCCGAGAAACCGTAGTAAACGTTGCCGTTGTGCTCGACCTGCATGTGTACCTTGCCCACGTCGTCACTGCCCTTGTTGATGGCCTGAATGAGGAACTCCCGGATGGTCATCCGCCGGTGGATGATGTTCTTGACGGCGTTGATGGCGGCGTCCACCGGCCCGTTGCCCGAGGCGGCGGCTTCGAACTTTTCGCCGGCGATGTCCAGCCCTACACTGGCTACGGAACGCAGTCCGATACCCGAGGTGACTTGCAGGAACTCCAGCCGGATGCGCTGCGCCGATGTGCGGTCCTTGCCCACCAGCAGCAGGACGTCTTCGTCGTTGAGGTCCTTCTTGCGGTCGGCCAGTTTCAGGAACTCTTCGTACACCTTGTCCAGCTTGTCCGGTTCCAGCTTGACGCCGAGCACGCCCAGGCGGTGCTTGAGCGCTGCCCGCCCGCTACGCGCGGTTAGCAGGATGGCGTTGTCGTCGATGCCAACCTCCTTGGGGTCGATGATTTCGTAGCTCTCGCGGTTTTTCAGTACGCCGTCCTGGTGAATGCCGGAGGAATGGGCAAAGGCGTTGCGCCCGACAATGGCCTTATTGGGTTGCACGGGCATGTTCATCAGGCTCGAAACCATGCGGCTGATACCGTATATTTTTGTGGTGTTGATGTTGGTTTCGATGCCTTTTTCATGGTGGCTGCGGAAGGTCATCACGACTTCTTCGAGCGAGGTGTTACCGGCGCGCTCGCCGATGCCGTTGACGGTGACTTCCACCTGCCGCGCCCCGTTCAGGACGCCCTGTACCGTGTTGGCCGTCGCCATGCCCAGGTCGTTATGGCAGTGGGTGGAAAGAACGGCCCGGTGAATGCCGTCCACATGTTCCGTCAGGTAACGGATTTTCGCCGCATACTCGTCGGGCAGGCAGTATCCGGTGGTGTCCGGGATGTTGACCACCGTCGCACCGGCCTTGATGACCGCCTCTACCACACGCGCCAGGTATTCGTTATCCGTCCGCCCGGCATCCTCACAGTAGAACTCCACGTCTTCCGTCCGCTGCTTCGCATAACGCGTGCAGGCGACGGCACGTTCCAGGATTTCCTCCCGGGTGGAGTTGAACTTGTATCGGATATGATATTCCGAAGTGCCTATACCGGTATGAATCCGCTTGCGTTTAGCGGCTTCCAGCGCCTCGGCCGCCACGTCGATGTCCTTCTCGACGGCGCGGGTCAGGGCACATACCACCGGCCAGGTTACCGCCTTGGAAATCGCTACCACACTGTTGAAGTCGCCCGGACTCGACACCGGAAACCCGGCCTCAATCACATCCACGCCCAACTCTTCGAGCGCCTTGGCTACCTGTATCTTCTCAATGCTGTTTAACTGACAACCCGGCACCTGTTCGCCATCGCGCAGGGTCGTATCAAAAATAAATAATCTATCTGCCATCATCTGGTCCTTTCTAATTTGTTTCCAACTATTCCTTGTTTGTTTAAATAACGAAGCCTTCCCCACAAGAAAGTGAGAAAGGCTCCGGTTACGTCATCCTGCGTATAAAAACGTACGCACCGTCTCACTTACTTCCCTTCCCGCCCGAGGAGCAAGAAATAAGTGACAACAACTATACTATGTAATTGATAACGTAACATCCTCTTTTCTTATTCATCGCCGCAAAGATAATCACTTTTTCCAAGCTGCCAAAAAGAAAATGGATATATTCCAGGCGAATATCCTTATAAATTGAAAGGGATCGAATCCTTTTAAGTCTTTTAGGGCTTTTAAGCCTCGGGGGAATAGAACTACACCGAACCATAAACCTCTCCCCCGACCCCTCCCTTTCGGAATTGAGAATTGAGAATTAGTGGTGAGCGGTTAGTGGTTAGTGGTTAGTGAAAACA
>JAISOP010000180.1 GCA_031275525.1 Tannerella sp. | reverse complement strand
GTCAGCCGGTATTCCGGTTCGCCAGCCGGTATTCCGGTTCGCCAGCCGGTATTCCGGTTCGTCAACCGGTATTCCGGTTCGCCAACTGGTATTCCGGTTCGTCAGCCGGTATTCCGGTTCGCCAACCGGTATTCCGGTTCGTCAACCGGTATTCCGGTTCGCCAGCCGGTATTCCGGTTCGCCAACCGGTATTCCGGTTCGTCAGCCGGTATTCCGGCTGACAAAATCGAATAGGATATTTTTAACGAACGCAAAGATAGTATGTTTCTCAGGGATACCGTACAAATTTTCTTGTATTTTATATCGAGGAAAGATTGAAAGCGGGTTTTAAGAGGGGATAGACGCGTTCAAGGATATGCGGCATAAGGGAAAGTTATTCCTTTGTAAACAAGGAGGAGTTGCGGAAAAAGAGGGTGTCGCGGAAGCGGGAGATGCCCCTACCCTACCCTGTTGCGAATTCCCGGGGGAAATTCACTAAATAAAGTTGTTGCGTGGCCCGCGTGAAAGCCGTGTAGAGCCACCGGTAGAGGTCCTCGCCCGGCATTTCGCGCGTGAGGTACCCGGCGTCGAGGAAGACGTTGCGCCACTGTCCTCCCTGCGCCTTGTGGCAGGTGAGGGCGTAGGCATACTTCACCTGCACGGCATTGTAGTAGGGATCGGCCTTGACCTTTTCCAGCCGGCCGGCTTTGGTCTTTTCACCGGCGTAGCTTTCCAGCACATTGGAAAACAGTCTCTCGCTCTGTTCTTTGGACAGGGCCGGCGTCTCGTTATGCAGCGTATCGGTCAAAACCCGCAATTCGGCCTCCCGGTCGTCGTCCTGGAAACGAACCAACAGGTCGCAGAAATGGAAATCATACTGCTCCAGCGTATGGCGTACACGCAGCACTTCCATGATTTCGCCGTTGGCAAGAAAATCCATTTCGTCCGCCTGTCCCATCCGGAAATAACTGTTCCTGACCACCATGAGCCGGTCGCCCGCGGCAATTTCCTCCTCCCGGCCCAAAATCAAGTTCCTTATACCTTTATTATATAGGCCGGCGCGTTGGTTGGAGCGGCAAATCATCACCGTTTCATCCAATCCGTCCCGGTGATAGGCCGCGGAGAGGGTTTCGACCAGTTCGTCGCCGCCGATCGTTTTCACGTCGGCAAAACCTGCCAGGCGCAGCGTAGGGAAATGGCGGAAACGGCCTTCCTGCAGGCGCCTGCGTATCAGGGTGGCATTGAAAAGGATGCCGGAATCTTCGCTTTGACGGGCCACCTGCGCCAGTTGGATTTCATCGACCCGCAAACGGTATCCGCGCAGGAAAGCGGCGTTGAGGGCGGGACTCTCGAGTTGCGAGACGGGCGGCAACTGCGCCGCATCGCCCATCAGGACCAGCCGGCAGCGTTTGCCGCTATATACATAACGGATCAGGTCATCCAGCAATCCGCCACCTCCGAAAGCCCGATTCCCGGTCGTATCGTTGGAAATCAAAGACGCCTCGTCCACAAAGAAGAGCGTGTCCACATGCAGGTTCGCGGCCGGGGAGAATCCCTCAAAGTCATTGGAAAAAGCCTTTTTGCGGTAAATCTTCCGGTGAATCGTGAACGCGTTCTGTCCGGCATATCGGGCCAAGACCTTGGCCGCCCGTCCGGTGGGGGCCATCAGGATATTTTTTTGCCGGAATTCGTTCAGCGCCTTCACCGTGGCGCCAATCAGCGAGGTTTTTCCCGTGCCGGCATACCCTTTCAGCAACAACAGGCCGAGGGGGTCTTCCGAAGTCAGGAAATCAGCCAGTTGACGGATAGCCTCCGCCTGTTCTTCCGTCGGACGAAAAGGGAAAAAACGGGCCATTTGACCGGCCATAAAATTATTTCTCATTCCTGTGTAATTATTTTGGGCGATAAAGTTACTGCTTTAAATATTCTTTTCTATATTTGCACTTCAATTATTTGAAGAAATCAATCAAAAATAAAATATGATATGAAGATTACACTGAGAGTATTACTAATTGGAGCAGTTATTTTGCTAACGTACATGTGCTTTCGCAGCATCATGGGTTCGATTGAGTTTGAGGCGGAACGGAAATCACGCGAAGCCGCTATCCAAGCACGCTTGATTGACATCCGGAAGGCGCAAATTGAGTACAAGAATGTTTATGGCACACATGCTGCGAACTTTGAAGAATTGAGTAAATTCTTAAAGGAAACAAAATTGCCGTTTATCCTCAAGGAAGGGGAACTGACGGACGAACAACTGGAAAAGGGTATGAAGGAAAAGGAGGCCATCAAGCTGGGGCTGATTAAACGCGACACGCTCTGGGTGGTGGCCAAGGATACCCTGTTCGGGGAACACTACAACGCGGATTCGCTGGCCATTGTACCGGTACCGAGTATCAATGCCCGTTTCACGATGGATACGGCGACCCTGGTTTCGAGTTCGGGATATACGGTCAAGGTGTTCGAGAGCGGCGTGAAGTATGACACCTATCTCGAGGGCTTGAACCGCCAGTTGATCGTCAACCTGAAAGATGTGGCGAAAAAACTGGAAAAGTACGACGGTTTGCGCGTCGGTTCGGTGACGGAAATCAACAACAACGCAGGCAACTGGGAGTAACAAGGTCTTATGAAGCTTCACGTTCCGAAGAGTTTAACGGTTGATTCGGCGGAAAAATATGTGGTGTCCATCCGGCTGTGGCCGGGTGGACTTTCTTTTGCCGGCCATATCCCGTCGGAAAAAGACAGTTTCTTCTATACAGAAACGGCCTTCGACCCGGTTACGCCCTGTCTGCAAGCGCTGAAAGATGCTTTCTTCGAGCACGTTTTTTTCAATCATCCCTACCGGCAGGTGTATATCCTGTGCGTAAACCGCCTGTACACGCTGGCGCCGGAGCCGGTTTTTTCGGAGGAACGCAGGGAAACGCTGATGTCGTTTGTTTTCTCCACCCCGGGACACAAAATCCTTTGCGAACCGCTGCCCGCGCTGGAGGCCCACATGGTGTACAGCCTCCCGGAAGAAATCCATGCCTTTTGCTGCCGTTCGCTGATTGCTCCGCAGTTCACCCATGCCCTCACGCCCGTGCTGCTGCGTTGGAGGGAACGGAACCTGCCCTGTTTCCGCAAACAACTGTTCGTGTCGGTACACGAGAATACCATGGATGCGGCCTGTTACGACAGGGGTGCACTGACGTTCCTCAATTCGTTTGACACGGGGAACGCCGCCGACCTGCTCTACTACATCCTCTATATATGGAAACAAACAGGGATGGACCAGGGGGAAGACCAACTGCTGCTTTTTGCGCCGGCTCCGCTGTATGGGGAAGTGGAGGAGACGCTGCGGAAATATGTGAATCACGTTGTGCCGGCGAGCGTCCGCGTGCCGCTGGATATACTTTCCCTGTTCGGATGCGAATCATAAGAGGGCTATACGGTCGCCGCAGGTTCCGGATTCCCGCGTCGTTCGGCGCCCGCCCAACGACGGACTTTGCAAAGGAGAATCTGTTCAACGTCCTCGAGAACCTGGTGGACTGGGAGGGCATGAGGGCGCTGGACTTGTTTGCCGGTACGGGGAGTATCTCGTTCGAGATGCTTTCGCGCGGTTGCCGGCAGGTGACGGCCGTGGAACTAAATCCCCTTCATGCGTCGTTTATCCGGAAAGTGGCCGGCGAGTTGCAGACGGAAGCGCTGGAACTGATACGCAGGGATGTGTTTCGCTATCTGCGCTCCGCTCCCGGGCAAGCCTTTGACCTGGTCTTTGCCGACCCGCCCTACGCGCTGAACGGACTGCCGACGCTGCCCCGGCTGATTGAAGACGGCCAATGGCTCCGCGAGGGAGGGCTTTTCGTCCTGGAACATTCCAAGGCTTACGATTTTTCCGCTTTACCGCACTTCTACCAAAAAAGGACCTACGGTTCTGTGAATTTCAGCATCTTCCAATTGAAACGGGAGTTGACATGAACAAGTTGGAGCCGCCTCCGAAGGGTGATCTTTTTTATATAGAAAAGATACAAGCGCATGAGAGAAATGAGGTGGTCCATATCTTGACCGATGCTTTTGAAACGAATCCTGTATATGCTTCGATCTTTCGTCCGGCCGACTTGCGGGAAGGTCTAACCTGGTTGTTCGGAACGGCTTTGTTCTTGATCAATCGGCGGCAGGTATGGACGAAGGTTGTAAAAGAAAGGGAATCCGGCGAAATAGCCGGAACCTTTACCTTGATTCCTTCCGGTGGAGCCAAAAGAACGTTTCGCGATTACCTGCAAACAGGCATACCCGGATTTATTTCCCGATTCGGGTTATCCGTTTTTTGCCGGATGCTCGGTTTGGAAAGTTACAATCAAAAGATACTGGCAAAAGCGATCCGCTCAAAAGAATATGATTACCTGTCCATGGTGGTTGTGAAAGAAAAATACAGGAGAAAGGGAATCGGTTCTTTTGCCATCCAAAGTTGTTTGGATGAATGGCTCAAGACGGAAAGACACGGCCATTTACTGGGACTGACAACCCAATTACCGGAAAATGTCTCCTTCTATTCCCGCCTGGGATTTGAAAAAATGGACGAAGGGGAAGTGTCTTTTAGCAGGAAGATTCATTATTACAATTGCAACATGAAATATGAACCATAAGAAGTCTTACGGTTTGTGTTCCAGATGATTTTTCAGGGGATTCGAATACATCTCCAGTATCTTGGTACGAAGGAAGGCTTCGTCCTTGTTGGGGATAAGAATCTTGTCCAGTTGCTGCCGGAGGTAGGTCTCGAACAGTTTTTTGTCCCGCCGGTCGTAATTGGATCGGAAACGCAGGGTCTGGTACAGCATGTCGTAGGCCACGTAGTTGCAGGGATAGAAACGGTAGTGGGCGTAAATCTCCCGGTCGATGACCGCGGCAATGGCCGAATAGAGTTCGTTCTTTTCCATTTTCCTGTCTAAGGCTTTCAGGGCCGGGTTGACCGGCGAGGCGATGGTGAAATGCACGCGCCCCTTGTTCTGCAGGATACCCGTTTCCATGCTCAGCAAGTCATCGCGCTTGCTTTTGACAAAGTCGGGATGATCGCGTTTGAGTTGAAATTCCTGTGCCTTGAGATAGTCGCAGGGGTCAAATTCGTATGAAATGGCGACCGGGACGATGTTCAGCGCCATCAGGTTGGTCAGGATGTCTTCCGTGCCACCCATGTTGAGCATCTTCAGCACCGCGTTTTGGGTGAAGTCGTTCGAATCCTTGGCGCGTCCTTCACGCTGCGCAATCCATACGGACTCCCTGGTATGCCGGATGGTGTGATGGATATAGGCCGAGAGCGTGCGGCTGGCGTCCAGCACCCGTCGCACGGGGATGTCACGCTTGACGATGAAACTGTTGTTGATGCGCACGAGCAACTTAATCCAGGGATGTATCAGGAGGTTGTCGCCGATGGCCACCTGCGTCAGCCCGTGCCCGATGTCGTAGAGCAGGACGTTCAGGAAGGCGGCGTCCAGCACGATGTCGCGATGGTTCGAGATAAACGTGCAGGGCGTATTTTCCGGCAGGCGGCTGCGGCCGGAGATGGTCAGCGAGAAGGTGGTGTGCCGGGCAATCGTCATCACGGCATCGTAGCTGAACGTGGACTTGAATTCCTCTTTCGTCCTGCATTGGCGCATACGTTGGGTAAATGCCTCCCAGTCCACCTTGGGCATGATGTAATTCACGGCGTTGCGAAATCCGGGTGCGGCAATCAATTCGTCGATGGCTGCGCTCACTTCGTCGTCGTTCAGCGGACGAATGTCATCAAAATCGTGTGAATGTGTATTTGTTTCCATTGTGTTATCCATTTTCAATAATATCGGTTAATACGTTCCGGAGGTCTGACCCGGCAGCCCGTATTTGTTGCGGGATGAAACTGGTTGCGGTCATGCCCGGGGTCGTATTCACTTCCAGCAGCAGGGGGTGTCCTTCGGCAGAAAGGATGTAGTCGGCCCGGATCATTCCCCTGGCCCCGATTAGTTCATAGATAGTCTTTGTTTCCCGCTGAATCAGCCCGGTGAGTTCGCCGGACAAACGTGCCGGCGTAATCTCCTGCGATTCGCCGTTGTATTTGGCTCCATAATCGAAAAACTCGTTAGCCGGAATCACCTCCGTCAGGGGCAGCGCAATGATGTTTCCCTTCACGCTATAGCAACCGCAGGTCACTTCAAGGCCCGGAACAAAGCGTTCAATGATGACTTCGTCGCCTTCGGCGAAGGCTTTCCCGATGGCCGGCTGCATCTGTGCGGCGTCCTTTACCTTGGAGATGCCGAAACTGCTGCCGCTGTTGTTGGGTTTGACAAAGACGGGCAATCCCAAGCGGGCGACGATTTGGTCCGTAGCCAGGCTTTCGCCCCGCCGCAGGCGAATGGATGCGGCAACGGAAATCCCCCGGCTTTCCAGGAAGCAGTTGCAGATATATTTATTAAAGGTAAGGGCGCTGGCCAGTACGCCGCACGAGGAATAGGGAATCCGGAGCATGTCGAAATAGCCTTGCAGCCGTCCGTCTTCGCCCGGGGTACCGTGGATCGTGATGTAGGCGTAGTCGATGGAGACGGTGTCGCCGCCGCAGGAAAAACTGAAATTGTTTTTATTGACGGGCGCCGTCTCTCCGTCCGGTAACAGGGCCGTCCAGGCATCCTGTTTCAGCACCACCCCGTACACGTTGTACCGTTCCGGGTCGATGGCGGCGGACACGGTTTCGGCGCTCCGCAGGGAAACTTCATACTCGGAGGAATAGCCTCCGGCCACAACAGCTACATTCTTTTTCATGATTCCCGGTTATTTAAAACATACTGGTTCCATTTGTCAATCAACTGCCGCATGTCGGCCGGCAGTTCCGAATCGAAAAACAGTTCCCTGCCGCTGGTCGGGTGCACGAATCCGAGCGTCTGCGCATGTAGCGCCTGGCGGGGACAGATTTCGAAACAGCGCTGTACGAATTGCCTGTATTTGGAAAAGGGCTGTCCCTTCAGAATCCGGTCGCCTCCATAACGGGCATCGTTGAACACGGGATGGCCGATATACTTCAGGTGTACCCGGATTTGATGCGTCCGACCGGTTTCCAGCCGGCATTCGACCAGCGTGACGTAACCCAGCCGTTGCCGGGACAGGTAATGCGTGACGGCCGGTTTGCCCTGTTCGCCGTCGGGGAAGACGGTCATCTGCAACCGGTCGTGCGGGTCGCGCCCGATGTTTCCCTCGATGCGTCCGTTCTCGTCCTTGAGGATACCCCACACCATCGCCATGTAGCGGCGCCGGGTCGTTCTGCGGAAGAATTGCAGGCCGAGAGCGGTTTTGGCTTCCGGCCGCTTGGCGATGACCAACAGCCCGGAAGTGTCCTTGTCGATACGATGCACCAGCCCGACAGCCGGATCAGTGGGATCGAACTGCGGGTCTTCGCGCAGGTGCCAGGCCAGCGCATTGACCAGCGTACCGGTATAGTTCCCGTGCCCGGGATGGACAACCAGTCCGGCCGGCTTGTTCACCACCAGCAAATCATCATCTTCATATACAATATTCAGCGGAATGTCTTCGGGCAGAATCTCCGTTTCGTAGCGCGGACGCGACATGACAATCGATACCACGTCCAGCGGTTTAATCCGGTAGTTGCTTTTCACCGGATTCCCGTTCACCAGAATGCAACGGGCCTCGGCCGCCATCTGGATGCGATTCCGGCTGACATTCGTCATGCGGTCTATCAGGAACTTGTCGATACGCAACAAGGACTGTTTCCTGTCGGCCACATAACGGAAAGGCTCATAGCGCGGCGCGAAGTCTGCCTCCTCCTCCGGCTGTTCGTCGAGCAGAAACTCGTCTTCCACCAGGTCTTCTTCCTGTGCTACCCAATCGTTCATCGCGTCGGTCATTCGGTTTCACTATTGATTTTCGCCGGCCGGGCTGCCTGCCGAATCCGATTCTTCCGAAGTATTCACCCCTCCGTTACTGACTTTCAGTACAAGCTCGGAAGTAAGCGGTACCCTTTCGCCGGACGCCAGTTCTTTCCCGTCCAGTTCAACAGCCACGGCCAGGTCCCGGTACGTTCCCGGAACATAACGTATTTTTATGGCGGAAAATCCCTGTGCCTGCATGATGGCATGTGCCTGCCGGAAAGACAAGTCGGCCACATCCGGAATAGTGGCTTTTTCCACGTCGGTGGCATTGAGCGTCAGGGCAATGATGCGTCCTTCTTTCACTTTGGAACCGGCCACGGGAAATACATCTACAATGGCTCCCCGTGACACATCCCTTGAATAAATCGAATCGACCACGCTGTAGCG
>JAISOP010000077.1 GCA_031275525.1 Tannerella sp. | reverse complement strand
GCGACTTAGGCTATGTCGCATGTGCGACTTAGGCTATGTCACGCATGTGTGAACAAGGCTTGTTCACACATGGGAACAAGGCTTGTTCACGCATGGGAATAAGCCTTATTCACGCATGGGAACAAGGCTTATTCACGCATGGGAATAAGGCTTATTCACGTGTGTGGGCCACGCCGGCCCGTATATGCGGGGCGGTCAACCGGTTGATTTCCGCTTCGTACGAAAGGAGAGGGTGGGTGAGCGGAGCTTTACCCCAGTTTTCCAAGTTGCCTGAAAAGCATGAAGGCGGTGAGCAGGGCGGCGGTAAAATCGGCGGCCGGGAGGCTGATCCATACGCCCTGCACACCGAAAAACTGCGGCAAAATGATCAGGCAGGGAATCATGAACAGCGCCTGGCGGGTGAGGGAAAGGAAGATGGCTTTGCCCGACATGCCGACCGAGAGGAAAAAGTTCGTCGCCACCATCTGGAAGCCTACGAGCGGGAAGACGGCAAAAACAATATGCAGGCCGGAGGTAGCCATGCGGACCAGTTCGGCGTCCGAGGTGAACCACCCAATGATGGTGGCCGGAAACAGGTGGCAGACCAGGAACCCGAAGGTGGCAATACCCACTCCCCAGCCGATGGTCAGCTTCGTGACCTGCGTCACCCGCCGGTAGTCACGCGCACCGAAATTATATCCCGCCACCGGTTGCATCCCCTGGTTCAGGCCCATGATGATCATGGCGAACAGGAAGATGATGCGGTTGACGATCCCGTAGGCGCCGATGGTCAGGTCGCTACCGTGCGTCTTGAGGCCGCGGTTGATCAGGATCACAATCAGGCAGGAACAGAGGTTCATCAGGAAGGGGGAAAGGCCGATGGCAAAGATGTTGCTTACCAGGGTTCTTTTCAGCCGGTAAATTCCTTTCCGGAAATGAAGCAACTGGTCCGGGCGGAGGAAGTGTACGATTTGCCAGGCCAGGGAAATCAGTTGTGCGATCACCGTTGCCCAGGCCACCCCCCGGATTCCCCAGCCGAAGCCGAAGACAAAGAGCGGCGCCAGCAGGCAGTTGATCACAACCGAGGTCAAGGTGGTGAACATGGCCAGTTTCGGGTGTCCCGCCGCCCGGAGGACTGCGTTCAGCCCGAAATAGATATGGGTGATCACATTCCCTGTCAGTATCACTTCCATGTATTCGCGGGCGTATGGGAGCGTCTGGTCGCTGGCGCCGAAAAAGCGGAAAACAGGGTCCAGGAAGGGGAAACACAACGCCGTGAAGGCAATCCCGATAACGATATTCAGTATTAAGACATTCCCCAGCGCCAGGTTTGCGTTTTCATAATCCCGCTGTCCCAGTTTGACGGAAATGACCGTGGAGGCGCCCACGCCGACAAAGGACCCGAAGGCCGCCGCCAGGTTCATCAGCGGGAAGGTCAGCGCCAGGCCCGCAATGGCCATCGCACCAACGCCCTGACCGATGATGATACTGTCCACCATGTTATAGACCGACGCGGCCGTCATGGCAATAATGGCCGGGACGGCATACCCGGCCAGCAACTTGCCGACAGGTTCCGTGCCCAGTTTCAACGGGCTGTTATGATTGCTGTTATTATTCATAATGGAAGTGCAAATGTACAAAAAAGCGGCGACCGGTACAACCCGGAATCCTCACTCCCTACGGATGATGATAGGGTTCGCGCCGCAGGATGGTCATCGCCCGGTAAAGCTGTTCGGCAAACACGGGACGGATCATCTGGTGCGAGAAGGTCATCCGGCTCAGCGAGATCCGTTCCGCCGCCGCCCGGTAAACCGCCTCGCTGAATCCGTAGGGTCCGCCGATCACGAACACCAGGCGTTTCGCCACCGTGTGCATCTTCCTTTCCAGATAAGCGGCAAACTGCACCGACGTGTATTCCGTCCCCTTTTCGTCCAGCAATACGCAGACGTCGCCCGCCTGCAACGAGTTTAAAATCAACTCGCCTTCCCGTTCCTTCTGCTGCGCTTCCGAACCGTTCTTCATAGACCTTCCCTCGGGAATCACCTCCACCTCAAATGGGAGGTAATGCACCAGCCGTTTCCGGTATTCCTCCAGCGCTTCCTTCCAATAGGGCGCGTCCGTTTTCCCTGTCATCAACAGTGTTATTCTCATCTTCCGTTGTTACAATATAAAAGTAACGCAAAGATACATTGCGCTTTTGGTTTTGACGCCGGATTGCCGGAAAACACCTATCTTTGTCCTACATTGTGAAACAAAAAAGGAAGAAACAGCGATGAAAAAAGTGATATTTACCTTCGCCTTCATACTCTCTGTTATGAGTATGCAGGCAACCGATATTAAAACGATTACCGACGCGTTCCAGTCCGGTAATGCCGCTCTGCTGGCCGCCTGTATGAACAGCGAAGTGGACCTGGCGCTGCCCGAAACCGCCCGCACGGTCAGTGGCCGGGAAGCCATCGACCTGCTGGCACGTTTTTTCGAAGCCGGCAAAGTCTCCGGATTCACCGTCGCGCACCATGCCGACAAGCATGACTCCGGCTTTATCGTCGGCAAGCTGGCAACCGGAAAGGGGGATTTCCGCGTGAACATCACCTACCGGACCCAAGACGACAAAGCCCTCATCCAATCCATCCGCATCGAATGAAGACTCCCGGAGAACTGACGGATGAACTCATCCGCCTTGCATTGGCCGAAGACATCGGCGACGGCGACCCTACGACGCTCTGCTGCATCCCGCCCTCGGCAAGGGGCAAAAACCGGCTGCTCATCAAGGAAGACGGCGTCCTGGCCGGTGTGGACATGGCGCAGCGGATCTTCCATTATTTCGACCCGGAACTGCAAATGAACCTCTTCCTTGCCGACGGGACGGAAGTCCGGGCGGGCGACGTCGCCTTTACGGTCGAAGGAAGCATACGGTCGCTGCTGCAAACCGAGCGGCTGGCGCTGAACGTGATGCAGCGCATGAGCGGGATTGCCACCCTCACACGCCGCTATGTGAAGCAACTCGAAGGCACGCGCACCCAGGTGCTCGATACGCGCAAAACCACGCCCGGTATGCGCATCATGGAAAAAGAAGCCGTGCGCATCGGCGGCGGCGGGAATCACCGCATCGGGCTGTTTGACATGATTCTCCTGAAGGATAATCACGTGGATTTTGCCGGCGGCATCGAACAGGCCATTACCTGTGCCCAACGCTATTTGAAGGAAAAAGGGCAAGACCTGAAAATCGAAGTCGAGGTGCGTAACTTCGACGAACTGGAAGAAGCCCTGCGCACGGGCGGCATCGACCGCATCATGCTGGACAACTTCAGCATCGCCGACACGCGCGAAGCCGTCCGCCGCGTGGCCGGACGCTACGAAACGGAGTCGTCGGGCGGCATCACCTTCGACTCGCTGCGCCCCTACGCCGACTGCGGCGTGGACTACATCTCGGTAGGCGCCCTCACCCATTCGGTGAAAAGCCTTGACATGAGCCTGAAGGCCATCCCCTCCGAATAAAACCGTTGGATACTGCACTAAATTATTCATGAGCCGAATCGTGTTTCCGGCCGAATGGCATCCGCAGAGCGCCGTGCAACTGACGTGGCCCCACAGGGACACCGACTGGGCGCCGGCGCTGGAGGAGGTGGTGCCCTGTTTTGCGGCAATAGCCCAAGAAGTGATGAAGCGGGAGACACTGTTGATTGTCTGTCCGGACGAGGCGGAGGTACGGCGTCAACTGGGCGGGATCGCGAACCACGGGCGGCTGGTTTTCCGCGAGATGGAAACCAACGACACCTGGGCGCGTGACCACGGGGGAATCAGCGTCTTCAAAGACGGTACGCCGGTGGTTTATGACTTCCTTTTCAACGGATGGGGTATGAAATTCGCCGCCTGCCGCGACAACCTGATTACGCGCCGCCTCCACCGTAGTGGGACGTTTGCAAAGGAGGCGAGGGTAGTCAACAGGCAGCCGTTTGTGCTGGAAGGCGGCAGCATCGAATCGGACGGCTGCGGGACGCTGCTTACCACCCTCGAATGCCTCGGCTCCGTCAACCGCAACGAATACCTGAACCGGGAACAACTGGAGCGCCGCCTCAAGGGTTTTTTCGGGCTGGAGCGTGTCCTGTGGCTGGAAAACGGCTACCTGGCGGGCGATGATACGGACAGTCATGTCGATACGCTGGCGCGGTTTTGCGACGAACAGACGATTGCCTACGTGCAGTGTACGGATACGGAAGACGAGCATTTCTCCCAATTGCAGGCAATGGAGGAGGAACTGAAGGCTTTCCGTACGCTTGCGGGGCAGCCTTACCGGTTGATTCCGCTGCCGATGGCGGATCGGGTGACACGGGACGGCGAACGCCTGCCGGCCACGTATGCCAATTTTCTGATAATTAACGGCGCGGTACTGATGCCCTGTTACCGGAGCGAAAAGGACCTCCTCGCCGGGGCGGCGCTTCAAACGGCCTTTCCGGACAGGGAGATCGTCGGTATCGACTGCCTGCCGCTGCTCGGACAGCACGGGTCGCTGCACTGCACCGCCATGCACTATCCGGCAGGAGTGATTAAATGAGAAGTGATGAGAGTAGGATTGATTCAACAGCGCAACGTCGCCGACAGGGAGACCAATATCGCCGGGCTGGAAGAGCGTATCCGCCGTTGCGCACAACAGGGGGCACAGTTGATTGTGCTGCCGGAACTGCATAACAGCCTTTATTTCTGTCAAACGGAAGACCCGGCGCTGTTCGACCTGGCCGAACCGGTGCCGGGTCCTTCGACGGAGCGGTTCGGCGCTCTGGCGAAGGCCTTGGGCACGGTACTGGTGTTGTCCCTGTTTGAAAAACGTGCGCCGGGGCTGTACCACAACACCGCCGTCGTGATCGAAAACGACGGGCGGATGGCGGGACGGTACCGCAAAATGCACATCCCCGACGACCCGGCGTATTACGAGAAATTCTATTTCACACCCGGTGACCTGGGTTTCACGCCGGTTTCGACCTCGGTCGGACAACTGGGCATACTGGTTTGCTGGGACCAGTGGTATCCCGAAGCGGCGCGGCTGATGGCGCTGAACGGCGCCGAGGCGCTGATTTACCCGACGGCCATCGGGTGGGAGACCGGCGACACGGAAGAGGAAAAACATCGCCAACTGGATGCCTGGCAAACGGTGCAGCGCGGCCACGCGATCGCAAACGGGCTGCCGCTGATAGCCGTCAACCGTACCGGCTACGAGCCTGACCCTTCCGGACAGACCGGGGGAATCCGTTTCTGGGGAAGCAGTTTTGCCGTCGGGCCGCAGGGCGAATGGCTCTGCACGCTGCCGGACGACGCCGACGCCATCCGGGTCATCGACCTGGATGGCTCCCGGAGCGAACAGGTGCGCCGCTGGTGGCCCTTCCTGCGCGACCGCCGGATCGACGCCTTCGACGGACTGAACCGCAGATACCTGAAGAACTGAGAATGGGAAACGGGGAACGGGGAAACTTGCAACAGCGGTATGAAAATCCTGATCATTGAAGACGAATATGCGTTACTGAAAACACTGGAAGATTTCCTGATTTGAATGGTTTTCCCATATTTGAATACCTTTGTGGCCATTTAGAAATACATGTAAATGGAATTGAGATGGATCAAAATCAATTGAATGAACATAACAAAGCGGAGTATCCGCCGATGCATACGGCGGAACATATCCTGAACCAGACCATGGTGCGGATGTTCGGCTGTCCGAGGTCTCGAAACGCGCATATCGAGCGGAAAAAGAGTAAGTGCGACTATCTATTACCGGAAGCGCCGACCGCTGAACAAATGGCGGAGGTGGAAAGCAAAGTCAATGAAATCATCGACCGGCATCTGGCCGTCGCCTGTGAATTCATGGATCATGAACAAGCGGCCAGGTATGTGGATTTAAGCAAGCTGCCCGGACATGTTTCCCCCACGCTGCGGATTGTGCGCGTGGGGGATTACGATGCCTGCGCCTGCATCGGACGGCACGTGGATAATACCTCCGAGATAGGGCATTTCAAACTGTTGAATTATGACTATGCGGACGGAAGGCTGCGCATACGGTTTAAACTGACGGAGTA
>JAISOP010000323.1 GCA_031275525.1 Tannerella sp. | reverse complement strand
AGTGCCCCGAAAAAGGTGGCTTTGAAAAAAAGTTTCGAGCCAAAGAAACCGTATCCAACACTGCCTGATGTCTGTTTTACTGAAATGAAAGGATATGAATCTAAGCGTTTGATGATTTCAATGGACTTTTGGGCGTTTGAGGGCATAAAAAAAGCCCTGAATCTTCGGGCAACTTCCGTTCCCCATTTCCAATTATCGTTTAAGCGCTGCAAGAGACGTCGAGTATTTGGAATACGCAACAGGCTGAAATATGCTTTAAAACATAAATGCATACTTTGCTTGAAAAAGTAAGTCGTATTACGGACGTAAAATAGGAGGGGCACAAGGAACGAAAAAAACGGTACCACCCGAAAGTGGTACCGGAAGAATGTCCGCATTACAAATTGTTGATAAAAATAATTGCCGGACTATACGCCATCAAACGAAACAGATTGAAGTTCAAATGCATAATGCTTTATTCCTGTTTCTATTCGCTGCATCGTTTTTTTTGTGGGTTGTTTTACTCCGGAAGCGTATTGCCGCATTTGGCCTTCGTTTATTCCTGTGATGCGAGCTAAACAGCTTTGATTGATAAAATTTCCGTATGCTTCTATAAACGAGGCAATATCATGGAACACAAATTCAAATTCGTATTCACCGTTCATCCATTCGCATCGCTCTTCCGGGTACAGTCCCTCCACATGAAATCGAATGCCTTCGCGCAAGTCTTTTTTCAATTTTGCTACCGTATCACGGGCTATGACATAGCCTTCTACGTCAGGAAGATGTGCGGATACGCCGTTGCCTGCCTTGCATACTATCACTTTCAACTTTTTCATATTTGTCTTTTTTTGTTTTTGTGTTTTTGTGTTTTTGTGAGACTTTGCAAATCAATCCGCAAAGTCTCTGAAATTCAATCCGGATTGCCTTTCCATGCTTTTCAAATTATCCGGACTTACGTCTACCGACGGTTTACCGTCGACGGTTACGGTTCTTTTAATGAAGGGATGTTTGAATTGCCGGTGACTTGTGCCGTTTTGCCTGTCCAGATACCATCCCTGTAACAGAAGAATGGAAATTATTTCCTTTACCTTGAAAATTCTTTTCATTACAATTATTCTTATCAACACGACAAAGGTAGCGATTTTCGCTACTAAGACAAAAGTTTTCCGGGATTATTTTCGCAAATTGAAAATTATTAACTCTTTGTCGTCATGTATGGGAGCGGAGTTTGCCAAACCGGTCGCGCCGGCGTTTCGGATTGCAATTAGACCTCTTGCAAAACTAACTAACCAAATCAAGATTGCAAATAGCGGCAATAAGATTAAACCGCAACCCAAACCGTTTACGCCGGTTACGGTAACGTTCGGATAGAATTCGGAATCGTTTGACAAAGCCAATCGCGTGTTCATTTGCTACCCTTGTGCGTGCGACCGTCCGGTTATCTCGCTTCTCTTTCTTTGCTAGGGGATGAAATTTTGATTTTTTGTGCGGTAACTCAGACTTTGCGTGCAAACCTCTTATACCGGGATAACCGGTATCGGTTTTGACCCGGGTTGTTTCGGCAAAACCCGTTTTCGATTCGCAAAACAGTTTGAAATCATGTTTTTTGCCTACCGCAAAGGCCGTGCAGATGATTCGCCTGTCCTTTCTGTCAACCAATACCTGCGTTTTCACCGTGTGCCGTTTTTTCTTGCCGCTGTACCATTTCCGCTGTTTTTTTTGGGCGCTCGCACGGGGTTTCGGTGGCATCAACCAATACCACTTCGTACCCTACATCGCTTTTCACTAACGCTTTCTTGCCGGGCAAATGAAAATGCCCGTCTTTTATAAGGGTATTTTCAACCCGTCTGACCAACCGGAACGGGTTGCTTTCGGAAATGCCAAAGTCGGCGGCAATGTGCGCATACGTACGGTATTCCCGTAAATACCCTGGCGTTGCCAATAACATATCTTCAATGCTTAGTTTTGACGAACGACCGCCGCGACCGTGTTTTGCGGTGTATGCCTTGCGCTATATTTCCACCATTACCGCGAAAGTGGCGGGTTTTACGCCCGTTAAGCGCCGAAATTCTTCCGGCTTGTAATCTTTAAGGCTCTCGTATCTCATGCTGCAAAGCTACAGCTATTTAGCTCGTTTCGTAAGAAGTCTAATGGATGCCGGATGGGATAATGATTATTTGTTGAAAATCCTAACTAATTAAAATGCGTCGGCCCTGACCGGTCGGCAGTGATCGAAAATACTTACTTTTGCGGAAAATACGCAGTGTATGAAAGAATTTATGATTACGGAAGAACGCACGGAAAAAGCTGTGTTGGTTGGGTTGATCACGCCCGGGCAAAACGAGAGGCAGGCCAGGGAATACTTGAATGAATTGGCCTTTCTGGCTGAAACGGCCGACATGGACCCAGTCAAGCAGTTTTACCAGCGGCTGGAGGCGCCCCACGCCGTCACTTTCGTCGGGACCGGCAAATTACAACAAATCAATGAATATGTGACTGAAAACGACATCGGGATCGTGATCTTTGACGATGAACTGTCGGCAAAACAACTGCGTAACATTGAAAAGGTCCTGAAGGTACGGATTCTGGATCGTACCCACCTGATTCTCGACATCTTTGCCCGGCGGGCGCAGACGGCGCACGCCAGGACGCAGGTTGAACTGGCTCAGTACCGGTATATGCTGCCCCGGTTGACGCAGCTC
The DNA here is from genome assembly GCA_031275525.1 of Tannerella sp. Taxonomy (GTDB): domain Bacteria; phylum Bacteroidota; class Bacteroidia; order Bacteroidales; family Tannerellaceae; genus Tannerella. Next base: position 7,720 of record JAISOP010000323.1, on the reverse strand, counting down.
TGGACGCACCTCGAACGGCAACGCGGCGGTATCCACATGCGTGGACCGGGCGAGACGCAGTTGGAAACCGACCGGCGTATCATCCTTGACAAGATAGCCCGGCTGAAGCGCGAACTGGTCGAGATCGACCGCCAAAAATCCGCCCAGCGCAAGAACCGCGGCCGGCTGGTGCGCGTCGCGCTGGTTGGCTATACGAACGCGGGTAAATCGACGCTGATGACGCTACTGAGTAAAAGCGAAGTGTTTGCCGAAAACAAGCTGTTTGCTACGCTGGACACGACGGTGCGCAAGGTGATTATCGACAACCTGCCATTCCTGCTCTCCGACACGGTCGGGTTTATCCGCAAGCTGCCGACCGAACTGGTCGAGTCCTTCAAATCGACGCTCGACGAAGTGCGCGAGGCCGACCTGCTGCTGCACGTCGTTGACATCTCGCATCCCTCGTTTGAGGAACAGATCGAAACGGTCAACCGGACGCTGATCGAAATCGACTGCCGGGAAAAACCGGTACTCATCGTCTTCAACAAAATAGACGCCTTCGCCTTCACCCCCAAAGAGGAAGACGACCTGACGCCGCGCATACGGGAGAATATCCCGCTGGGCGAACTGAAGGAAACCTGGATGGCGAAACTGCCGGACAGGTGCATCTTCCTCTCGGCGAAGGAACGCACGAACCTCGACGCGCTGAAATCCCTGCTCTATGAGCGGGTACGGGAGATTCATGTACGACGTTTTCCATACAACGATTTCCTCTATCAGGACTACAGCGAGGAGGAAATGCAGTGTTAAGAAAGGTGCTGGAAACGATTGCAACCCGCTATGTGGTGGCGACCTTGAACCTGGCGCTGATTTTCATCAACGCCAAGGCGCTGGGGATTCACGGCATGGGAGTGGCGGGCGTGATCTATGCATCGGCCAACATCGTGTTTCTTTTTAACGGCGTGTTTTGCGGAAACACCATTGTCTATCACATGAACCGTTATGCGCTGCGCTATGTCTTTTGGCCGGCGTATGTGTGGGCCTTTGCCGGGTCGGCGGCAGCGTGCGGCGTGATGGCGCTGGCTGGCATACTGCCGGTAGGCTTCGGCGTGGAGGTGTACGGGCTGGCAACGCTCCTGTCGCTGGTGGGGATCCATTCGCGCGTCCTGCTGGGAAAAGGCCGTATCCAGGCATTCAATGTGATGTTTATGATTCAGGGGGGAAGCCTGTTCTTCCTTTTGCTGTATATGTATTACGTTGCGGGAAAGCAGGATGTGGAAGGCTACCTGTGGGGGATGTACCTCTCGAATGCCCTTGCCTGGCTTGTGAGTCTGCCGCTTTTATACTTGGTATGTCGCCGGCGTGTGGGAGAAAAGCTGCCGTCTGCCGCCCTGCCGCCCTGCCACCGCCTGCTGGGGAAAATGTTTGCTTACGGCCTATGGAGCAGTGCGGACAATTTGACGGAAGGACTGACGGTGCGCCTGAATTATTTCCTGTTACAGCAGCTGAGCGGTTATGGGCAAGTGGGATTGCTCGACGCCGGCACACGCATCTCCGAAAGCGTCTGGCACATCAACCGGAGCGTAAGCGCCATCTCTTACAGCCAGGTGGCCGGGACATCCGACCCGGAAATGCAGCGGCAACAAACGCTTCGATTCTTCAAATGGACATACTGCGCCCTCATACCGGTTATGGGCATGATCCTGCTGATTCCCGAACGAATATACACCGACTATTTGTTTTCGTCCGAGTTTCGGGGCATCCGGAAGGTGATCGGAGGACTTTCGGTTGGGATCGTGATGTATGGCGCCAACAACATCCTGAGCCATTATTTTATCGGGACCGGGAAAGTGAAATACAGTACGGCCTGTTCGTGTGTAGGACTGCTGACGCTGCTGCTTTCCGGCTCTTTGCTGGTACCGGCGCAGGGCGTGTTTGGTTCGGCCGTGTCCACCAGTATTGCTTTTTCTGCCATGTTGTTGTTTTCATTAACCGTTTTTGTCCGCCAAACGCACACTTCCCTGGGTAGGTTACTCCCTTCAAAGAAAGATTTTGCACAACTGAAGGCGGGAATCAAGGGGAAACGTACCCGACGAAATGAATGAAATAGCCGGATGACACGACCGGATGCACATCAGCTAAAGACCGGCGATTCCAAAGGTCTTGAACCGAAAAAAACCGGCAAATATTTTGCTCTTTCAGAGAAAGATTCTATCTTTGTCGCCGCAAAAGCGAAAGGTGTTTAAAGCGCCGCATTGACAAGTTGGATAATAAATGATGGCCTGTTCGTCTATCGGTTAGGACGCAAGATTTTCATTCTTGAAAGAGGGGTTCGATTCCCCTACGGGCTACGATAAAATAATGAAAGATAACTTATAAAACGAAGGATGGCAAATCATAAATCATCACTCAAGAGAATACGTCAGACAAAGACAAGATGTCTGCGGAATAGGTATGGGGCGAAAACCATGCGGAATGCCGTAAAGGTATTGCGTAACACGTCCGATAAAGAGAAAGCGGAAGCGCTCTATCCCAAAGTCTGTTCCATGCTTGACAAGCTTGCCAAAAAGAACGTAATTCACAAGAATAAGGCAGGAAATCTGAAGTCGAAACTGGCGAAGCATGTCCATGCTTTAGCCTGAATCGAACCGAAGCCTATTTCCAGAAGAGAAGAAAAGCCGGCCTGAATAAGTTCGGCTTTTATGCCTGATGGCCTGTTCGTCTATCGGTTAGGACGTGAGATTCTCATTCTCAAAAGAGGGGTTCGATTCCCCTACGGGCTACTTTTCATTGACCTTATAACACTTATACACAGAATATTGACGGAAGAACACGTTTCCCGGCACCTGATTTTCCCGTATCAAAAATAATCACTACATTTGTTTGCTTTTTGAGAATAGGGGCTTATGATTTATATCTATATGATATACCGCCTCTAATATAAATAATAAAATGTATGAATGACGAAGAATTGACTGTAGCAAGTGATGAGTATTCATCCAAAAATATTCAGGTATTGGAAGGGTTGGAGGCCGTTCGCAAGCGCCCCGCAATGTATATTGGCGACACAGGCGAAAAGGGGCTCCATCATTTAGTCTATGAAGTGGTGGACAATTCGATAGACGAAGCGTTGGCCGGTTATTGCTCCAACATTGATGTGGTCATTAATGAGGATAATTCCATTAAAGTAACGGACGACGGGCGGGGCATCCCGGTCGATTATCACGAGAAGGAAGGCAAATCCGCGCTGGAGGTAGTCTTGACCGTGTTGCACGCAGGCGGCAAGTTTGACAAGGGAACGTATAAAGTTTCCGGCGGATTGCATGGAGTCGGCGTTTCGTGCGTCAATGCGCTTTCGACCTGGCTGGTAGCGGAAGTGCACCGCAACGGCAAAATCTACATGCAGGAATTTTCCATCGGAAAACCCAAGGCCGACATCCGGGAGATCGATACGAGTGACCGCACAGGTACGACCATTTCGTTCAAACCCGACGCCTCCATCTTTACCATAACGGAATACAAATATGACATCCTCGCCAATCGCCTGCGCGAACTGGCTTTCCTGAATGCCGGCATACGGCTGACCCTAACCGACAAGCGGGTCAGGAAAGACGACGGAAGCTACAAGTGCGAACACTTCCATTCGGAAGAAGGATTGAAGGAATTTGTGCGTTACATCGACCGCTCGAAAGAATCCCTGATTCATGACGTGATTCATATTACTACCGAAAAACAGGGGATTCCGGTGGAAGTAGCCATGACGTACAATACATCCTACAACGAGAGTGTCTTTTCGTTTGTGAATGATATTCACACCATCGAAGGAGGAACCCATTTGGCCGGATTCCGTCGCGGGCTGACTCGTACCCTGAAAAAGTATGCCGAAGATTCCAAATTGCTGGAGCGGGCGAAAGTGGAAATTCAGGGCGACGACTTTCGCGAAGGATTGACGGCGGTCATTTCCATCAAGGTGGCCGAGCCTCAATTTGAGGGTCAAACCAAAACCAAACTCGGCAACAGCGAGGTCATGGGTGCGGTGGATATGGCAGTTGGCGAAGCGCTGAGATACTACCTGGAAGAGCATCCGAAGGAAGCAAAAATCATTGTAGATAAGGTGATCCTGGCTGCTACGGCGCGTCAGGCGGCACGCAAGGCACGTGAACTGGTACAGCGTAAATCGCCCCTGACCGGCGGCGGACTGCCGGGAAAGTTGGCGGACTGTTCATCGAAAGACCCGGCCGAATGTGAACTGTTCCTGGTGGAGGGAGACTCGGCCGGCGGTACGGCCAAGCAGGGACGTGACCGTATTTTCCAGGCGATTTTGCCGTTGCGCGGAAAAATCCTGAATGTCGAGAAGGCGATGGATCATAAAATCTTTGAAAGCGAAGAAATCCAGAATATTTTCCGGGCCATGGGCGTAACCATCGGAACGGAAGACGACCCGAAGGGATTAAATCTAAGCAAACTGCGTTATCATAAGGTTGTGATTATGACCGATGCCGATGTTGACGGGAGCCATATTGCCACCCTGATTCTGACCTTCTTCTTCCGCCGGATGCGCGGACTGATTGAAAACGGGTACGTTTACTTGGCCACGCCACCGCTATACCTTTGTAAAAAAGGCAAAATCGAAGAATACTGCTGGACCGACCAACAGCGGCAGGCTTTTATCGACAAGTACGGTAGCGGACACGAAAGCCAGATACATACGCAGCGCTACAAAGGTTTGGGCGAAATGAACGACCATCAGTTGTGGGACACGACCATGAACCCGGCCAACCGCACTCTAAAGCAAATCTCCATCGAGAATGCGATTGAAGCCGATTCGATTTTTGCCATGCTGATGGGTGAAGAAGTCGGACCCCGTCGTGAATTTATCGAAGAAAATGCGACGTATGCGAATATAGATGCCTAAGAAACGGACGCATGAAAAGTGCAATCCCTCCCTCCCATTTGGAAAAACTCCGGAAAGAAGCGGATGAGTACGTACCCGCTGTTGGAGCGGCACCGCTACCCCGCATCGGAATTTCTGCCAATAGGAAGGAGGGATTGTCTTGTATTGCCGAACCCTACTGTCAGGCCGTTCTGTTGGCCGGCGGCGCACCGGTGGTGATACCGGTGATGACGGACATCAAGGCGCTGGCAGCTGTGGCGAACACGCTGGACGGGCTGATTCTTTCCGGCGGTGGGGATATGGACCCGTCGTTTTTGGCGGAAGCGCCTGTCCCCGAACTGGACGGGGTCGATGCTTTCCGCGATGCGTATGATTTCCTGCTGTTGCGTCTGGCCTTCATCCGCCAGATGCCCATACTGGGGATTTGCCGCGGGCATCAAGTCATCAACGTAGCTTTCGGCGGTACGATTTACCAGGATATTCCTACGCAGTTTTCCGCCACCGCCCTGTCGCACAGCCAGACGGCGCCTCGCCATTGCGCCACGCATATCGTCACCCTCACGGATATTCCTTCGGCCCTGCGCTCCATCGCCCCGGGTAAAAACGTATGGAAGGTCAATTCGCTTCATCACCAGGCGGTGAAAGAGGTCGCACGCGGATTCGTCGCTACGGCCGTCGCCCGGGACGGCGTCAATGAAGGCATCGAACTCACCGAATACCCGCTGTTCGGCGTGCAGTGGCATCCGGAACAGATGGCCGCCGCCGGCGACGAAGACATGCTGAATATTTTCCGGTTCCATGTCCGTCGGGCCTCCGTCTTTGCCGAAGCCAAACGGTTGCACGACCGCATCCTGACGGTGGATGCACACACGGATGCGCCGATGGTCTATGCCGGTGACTTTGACCTCGGCCTGCGAACCGGCGGGAGGTTCAATCCTCCTTTCACCGAAGGCAAGGTCAATCTGCCCCTGATGGAACTGGGGCGGTTGGACGCAGCCTGCATGGTAGCCTACATCCCGCAGGGCGAACGCACGGACGCGGCTTACCGGCAGGCGTGGGAATATACGCTGGAGCGCCTCTCGCAGCTCATCCGGCAAGAACGGCTTCATCCTTCCCGCGTAGGCATCGCCCGCACGCCGGACGATTTGCTCCGCCTGAAACGGGATGGGAAGAAAGCCATCTTTTTGGGCGTGGAAAACGGCTATGCCATCGGAAAAGACCTCCGCCGCCTGAAGACGCTGAAGCAGTGGGGCGTCTCTTACATTACGCTCTGCCACAACGGCGCAAACGACCTCTGCGACTCGGCCTCCGGCAAACCGGAATGGGGCGGGCTGAGTGCCTTCGGACGGGAAGCGGTGCACGAAATGAACCGCCTGGGCCTCTTGATAGACGTTTCCCACGCCGCCGAAACCACGTTTTACGACGTGCTGCATGAAAGCCGCCTGCCCGTGATAGCCTCCCATTCATCCGTCCGCGCCCTCTGCAATCATCCGCGCAACCTGACGGACGACCAAATCCGGGCGCTTGCGGCCCAGGGAGGCGTGGTGCATATCTGCCTCTACACCGGTTTCATCCGGGAAAAGAGCGGTGAAACGGGCTGTCCCGGAGCGACGCTAAGCGATGCCGTCCGCCATATCAATCACGCCGTCCGCCTGGCAGGTATCGACCACGTCGGCATCGGTTCCGACTTCGACGGCGGCGGGGAGCTAATCGGCTGTCGCGCGGCGAACGAGTGGATACAAATCACCGTCCGGCTGCTCGAGGAAGGCTATTCGGACGAAGACCTGCGGAAAATCCTGGGCGGAAATTTCCTGCGTGTCCTGCAGACCCTGCAGGAGGCTCCACAGTCAAGCAGTACCATTGACACCCGATCAGGTGCGCACTCTAACCTATAATACCCTGTACGGTATAGTTTTGTGCATGACCGGTTCGGTGGAGCGCTGTTCCACCGAGGCTGAAAAGACCCACAAGACCGAAAAGGCCTAAAACACGTATTCGATCATATCTATCTTCCCATCAAAAAAATTGTAGTAACATTCGGCTGCCGGGAACCATTTCCTACCTATTTTTGTTGAATAAACAGATGAACCAAAAATAGAAATGAATATGGTATCTTTAGTTTTAAGTGTTGTATTAAGTTTAACAAACAATCTTGTGATTGACAAAAACGAAAATGTTATGAAGTTTGAATTAGTAAAATTACCGTATGCGGTAAATGCCCTGGAGCCTGCGATCAGTAAGCAGACCATAGAGTTTCATCATGGCAAACACCTCCGGGCGTATGTGGATAATCTGAACAGTCTGGTTCCCGGGACAAAGTTTGAACAGGCCGACCTGGAAACGATTGTCAGGGAATCGGATGGCGCGATTTTCAATAATGCGGGCCAGGTGCTGAACCACACGCTTTACTTCACCCAATTTTCACCTGCGGGTGGAGGCGAGCCGTCCGGCAAACTGGCGGCAGCGATTGAGGCGACGTGGGGGTCGTTCGGGCAGTTCAGGAAGGAATTTGAAGCGGCCGGCGTCGGTCTGTTCGGTTCGGGATGGGTCTGGCTGGCAGCAGACAGGGAAGGGAACCTGTCGATTACCCGGGAAGCGAATGCCGGTAATCCGGTTACCAAAGGATTGAAACCGCTGTTGGGTTTCGACGTCTGGGAACATGCGTATTACCTCGATTACCAGAATCTTCGCGGCAACCACCTGAAAGCATTATGGGAAATAGTGGACTGGCGTACAGTCGAATCAAGGTATTAACGGTGGTGTGTGGCGGCAGCCGGCAGTTGGAGGCTTTCCCTGCCGGCTGTTTTCGTGTTGCCCGGAGGGGGCTGCCGGGTTCTTCCTGCCAAA
>JAISOP010000178.1 GCA_031275525.1 Tannerella sp. | reverse complement strand
TAGGAACGTCGCCGTTCATGCATTAGGAACGCCGCCGTTCATGCATTAGGAACGTCAACGTTCATGCATTAGGAACGGCGCCGTTCATGCATTAGGAACGGTGCCGTTCATGCATTAGGAACGTCAACGTACATGCATTAGGGAAGTCTTCCTCCACGCATTTGTTTCTGTTTCTGTTTCTTAGCTTCTTTGGGGGGATATAACCACTAACCACTCACCACTAACCGCTAACCACTAACCACTAATGAAGTTGGCAGTCAGGGAAAAAATGAATAGTTTTGCGCCCGGATATTTTAATTAAAAGAAACAATATGAGAAAAAATGTAAGTATGACAGGCAAGATAGGTTTGTCTATTGCCTTGGTTGTGGGATGTTTCCAATGTACCCCGAAGGAAACTTCCTGTGAGAAAACCGCATCACATGCCTGCGTGCAGGATGCACAGGGTGTACAGAAGGAGTTCCTGGACCGCGGTTTGGTCGCCTTTACACGCGCCGACACGTCGGTTTACCTGGGATGGCGCCTGCTGGAAGACGACCCGGAAGACGTGTCTTTCAACCTCTACCGCAAAATGATTGGCGCCGTGCCCGAGAATGACTATGTGAAAGTGAACAGCGAACCGATTCGCCACTCGACGAATTATGTGGACAAAGGCTCGGACTATTGCTGGCTGGAGGGTGCGACTCCCAAGGTGCACGAGGCGCACCGCTATAAGTTGACGCGCCTCGTCAACGGAAAAGAAGAGGATGTGCCCGGCGGCGAAACCTACGTCTTTCTTGCGCTTGGCGACAACAACTACCGCTCCATCCTGCTGAACGATCCGGACAGCAGGGCAAGCAAATTCGGTATCGGTGACCTGGACGGCGACGGCGCCTACGACTTCGTGGTGCTGCTCAGCCCGTTGCAGTATGTCGATCCCGGTACGTGCGAAGACTGCTGGTATCGCAGCCGCGACACCTACAAGTTGGAGGCCTACTCCTCGACCGGGAAGTTCCTGTGGCGCCACGACATGGGCTGGTCTATCGAGACGGGCTTGTGGTACGCGCCCTTCATCGTGTATGACCTGGACGGCGATGGCCGTGCCGAAGTTTACGCCAAGGGTGGGGAAGGCGACCCGCGCGAACTGGACGGGCGCGTGATGACCGGCCCCGAATATCTGCTCAAGATTGACGGGCTGACGGGAAAGGTGGTGCAGAAGCGTCCCTATATCCCGCGCAACATCGAGAGACAGCGGAGCTATGACTGGACCAGCCGCAACCACATGGGCCTGGCCTATCTGGACGGCAAAAAGCCGAGCCTGCTTATGCAGCGGGGGAATTACGGGATTATCAACATCGAGGCCCTGGGCAGAGACCTGCGTACGGAATGGAAGTTCTCTACCGATGAGCACGAAAACTGCTGGGGCGGTGGGGGGCACAACATCCGCGTCGCCGACATCGACGAGGACGGTAAGGACGAAATCCTGCCGGGCACCTTTGCCCTCGACGACAACGGCAAGCCCCTGTGGAGCCTCGGACTTTTCCACAACGACGGCAGCGAAGTGGCCGACATTGATCCCGACCGTCCCGGCCTGGAAATCTTCTTCAACATCGAGAGTGGCCTCCCTCGCAACGGCGTTTGCCTGGTGGATGCCGCCACGGGCGAGTATATCATGGAATACGACAAGCCCACCGGACACGTGCATGGACGGGCTACGGTGGCCGATTTTGACCCGAACTATCCGGGCATGGAATGTTATGCCGACCCCGACCGCGACCGCGACCCCACGCATCCGTTCCTCTATTCCGCCAAAGGCGAACGGATTTCCGACTCGTTCTTCCTGAACGCCGGGCCTCTCTACTGGGACGGGGATGATTACAAGGAACTACTGGACAACAAGGGGAACGTTTACAAGTTCGGCAGCGACACGCTGGCAAGGAATATCGGCAACGGATACATTTGCGATGTTTTCGGCGACTGGCGCGAAGAAAGCATTGTCCTGGGCAAAGGGGAAATCCGCATCTATTCCACTACCCTGCCCGCCTCCAACCGCAAGGTCACGCTCATGCAGGACCACCAGTACCGCATGGGAGCGGCTTCCTATTCTTCGGGATACACCACCTCGCCGCAACTGGGGCTGGCCAAAGATGCAAAACACAAATATCCTCATTGAGAATGGAGAATGGAGAATTGAGAATGAAATCATACCACATGCAATCTTTCATTCTCAATTCTCAACGCTCCATTCTATTTTACGATCAGTTTATGAACATCCGTTCCTTTGGCTGTTTTTACCTTGAGCAGGTAAACGCCAGGGGGAAGGGAAGCAACCGCGAGGGTTGCCTGACGCTCGACCGTCTGCCGGCCGACGACCCGGCCCGACAGGTCAACCAGCGTAGCAACTGCCGGCTCCGTATCTTCCAGCCTAACCGTCACCTCATCCGTCGCGGGATTGGGATAGACGGCCGACGAACGACGCTCTCCGGGACGGAGGGCCGATGTGGTCCCGTCCGGCAGATAGACATGGTGGTAGGTGTCTGACCACTGGATGAGGTATCCCCCGTTTCCGTCCGGTCTTTTCTCTGTTTCGGCAATGACGTTCCCCCGTTCGTCATAGCGCGTTTCGACCCAGCGGTCAATCACCCATTCCTCTCCGTCAGGTTTGAACCAGGTCTCGGTATGCATGTCCGAATGGTATTCGACCCCGACCTTTTCATACGCGACCCATTCACCCTCCGTTTCACCGGGCATAAAGCCGTCGTACCCGTCGATGCGGTCAAAGCCGTCGTAATGCAATTCCTGACGCCCTATCGCTTTCAGTCCGTCTCCGTGCGGGATGGAATCCATCACTACAACCGGATTGCCTCTTTCGTTGTATTCGATGGTGGACCTGATTTGGTTTAACTCCCATGCTCCGTTACCGAGCGAAAAGTACGAACAGATCCTGACCGGATGGTAGTTTGCATTATAACAGGTAACGACCCTGGCATAGGTATCCCATGCGTCGCCGTAGAACTTCAGGTAGGAAATGCCGTCCTGCACGAAGAATCCGTCTTTGCGGGTATAGGTATATTCCACCTTGAGGTCATCGTTCACAAGCCCGTCGTTACCGAAATCCGTGTAACCTTCTTCCAACGCCACCCAACCGTCTTCGTTATATTTGATACCTACTCTCCGGTGCAATGCTCCGTCATAATAGGTATAGGTGGAATCAGGCAGGTTGTCGATCGTTTCCGCCCGCAGGGACACTCCGTTGGTCGCCGGCAGCTTGTTGAACCGCTGCACGAACGTTTCCCTTGTCCCGTCTCTCGAAACCTGTGCCCACAACAGCCAGGGAAACAGGCTTGACAATAGTATAAACTTTTTCATATCGCTAATATTTAGATAAAAACAATGTCTTCTACGATATTGCAAACGTACGTATAAATCTTGAGACAGACCGTGTGCCCCCTCGTATAAAATAATAAATCTCCGGCTATTAGCGTGCAGGCGATTGCTGCCGTTTTGGGGTGCGATTTCCCTTCACTCGAGGGCATGGCCTTGCACCCCGCCCTTTTTTAATCCTCGTCCGTATCGAAGTCCTCGTCGTCCCAATCGCCGAAGTTCGTAAAGTGTTCCAGTTCGCGGCGGTCTTTTTTGGTTGGGCGTCCCAGGCCGTGGGCGCGGTCTATGAAGCCGGAGATTTTACTCATCTCCAGCAGTTCGTACTGTTCCGGCGGCGTGATGTTTTCCAGGTATTCAGGCGTCCACTTGGCGCCCATACGTTTTTCGGTCAGCGCCAGTACCCGGAACGAAAACGTGATGGGCGGCTTGCGAATCTGCAACACTTCGCCCACCTTAATCATCCGCGAGGGCTTCACGCTGACCCCGCCTATCGACACGCGGTTTTTTTTACAAGCTTCCGCCGCAACCGTCCGCGTCTTAAATATACGCGTCGCCCACATCCATTTATCAATACGTACTTCGTTCATCGGCGCACCTGTTTGGCGGATTTATTTGTGATTGAATAGGTTCATTGTGGTGTCCACACCGGCCAAACAGAAACTCTTGACCATTTCGGCGGCCTGTTTGACCCGTTCGGGCAACTGTTCCAGTTCTTCGAGCGTGAAGGGACTCAAGACGTAATCCATCTGCCGTCCGCGCGGAAAGTCGTTGCCGATGCCGAAACGCAGGCGGCAATAAGCAGACGTTTCCAGCATTTCTTCGATGTGGCGCAGGCCGTTATGCCCGGCGTGAGAGCCTTTGGGTTTCAGGCGCAACGAACCGAACGGTAGCGAAAGGTCGTCCACCACCACCAGCAACCGTTCGAGGGGTATATGTTCCTTTTGCAACCAGTAGCGCACGGCGTGGCCGCTCAGGTTCATGAATGTGTTCGGTTTCAAAAGAACCGGTTCCGTATTCTTTAGCCTCAACCGGGCCACGGCGCCGTAACGTTCTTCCGTGAAATTTACGCTGCCGGCTTCGGCCAGCGCATTGACCACCCGGAAACCGGTATTGTGGCGCGTACCCCAGTATTCCGGCCCGATATTTCCCAGGCCTACGATCAAATATTTCATACTATATTAATCCCCTAATAATGCTTACAGCCCGCCGGAAATCGAATGGAGAATTGAGAATGGAGAATGGAGAATTGTAACAAGCGTTGTAAATCGACGTCACTCTCCCCTCTCTTGTGGAGAGGGGTCGGGGGAGAGGTGTGGCGTATGATTCATTCTCCATTCTTTGTTACACAGGAGTGGAGGGTTTCCATTCATAGGTTGTTATTGTATTTTTTACCGCAAAGGACGCAAGGGCGGGTAATTTTTTTCACTCTTCTCTTTGCGTCCTTTGCAGTAAAGGTTTTAGGACGTCGCGGCGGCGCTTTCCATACCGCGGGCGGCACGAGTCAGTTTCACCGCGCATACGACGGCGTTCTTTGCATTGACCAACTCTATGTCGGGATAACTCAAATCGCCCACCTTGATGACCTTGCCTAAACCCAACTTTTCCACATTCACGGTCAGGTTCTCCGGAATTTGGTTGTAGAACGCCCTGACGCGCAGTTTGCGTATCTCCAGATTCAGCTTACCGCCGGCCTTTACGCCTTCGGCATGACCTTCCAGAATGACCGGAACGGCCATAGTAATCGGCTTGTCTTCGAAGACCTCCAGGAAATCAATATGCAGAATGGCATCCGTTACCGGATGAAACTGGATATCCTTCAGGATGGCCTTTACGGTTTTGCTTCCCTTGACTGCCAATTCCACCAGATAAATCTGCGGCGTGTAAATCAGATTCCGCACATTTTCGTTCGTCACAACCAGGTTCGTGACTACGATACCCTTGCCGTTTTCGATATCCACTATTTTCTCGCCCGGGTTCAGCGTTCCCTTATACGGGAGTTCGACGGGCGCCTGCCCATACAGGATGGCCGGGATTAAACCCGCTTTGCGTACGGCTTTGGTAGCCTTCTTGCCTGCGGCATCCCTTACAGCCGCTTCCAATTGAAATGTATTCATTTTCTTCTAAATTTGTGTTACTCAAAAATTAGTTTTGCTTCCTAATTTCCCATCACACCTCTCGACAGGTTTCTAAAAGCGGCGCAAAGATAGGAAAATAAATCTTTGTCCCCTTGGTCTCTGTGTTTAAAAGTGTTCATTTTTTCAGCGGATTCCCGTTTTGATCCAGTTCCAGCAGCTTGACGTTTTTAATCCATACTTTGTGGTCATGATCCTGAAACCCGATATAACCCTTTTTGGCAAAATCGGTCAAGGCACGCGGTTTCCCGTCTTTCACAAATTTATGATTTCCGTCCACCTCGCGTTTACCCGGTTCTTTGTAGTCCTGTAGATTGGCGTTGATCACTTCCGTGCCGTTCAAGACGACGGTCAATTGATCGCCGGCAAACGTGACTTCGTAATGATCCCATTTTCCCGGGCCGTTGGTAGCGATTTTGGACGGGGCTTTCACGTCATACAACGCCCCGACGCTATGAATAGTCGGTTTTTCGTCCGGCCCGGCTGTTGCAACCTGGATTTCAAAACCGGTACTCACGGGGTCAGCCAAATCTTCCATGCGGAGGAAAATCCCCGAATTGCAGGGGTCGCTCATTTTAATATCGCACTTCAAAATGAAGTTGCCGAACTCTTTGTCATAGGTCAGAATGTAGCCGCCGCACTTATTCGTCTGGATACTTCCTTCCTCGACTTGGGAGAGGATCGGTCGGTCGTTGTTGTTTTTCCAGCCGGTGTAATCTTTTCCGTTGAAAAGTAACAGCCAGCCGTCCGCTTTTTCTTGCGATGTCAATTGATTGTCCGCCGCCCAAACCGATGTGGAAACCAACATCAAAACCATCCATTTCACAATGCCCAAGGGCAAATAATCTCTTTTGTTCATGTCTTTTATTTTTAAGTGATTGAAATAAAGTTGTTTTATTATTCATTTGGTTCGATGCGCACCCCCACTCATCCAGCACATCGTCAGGTGTTTTTTTCCAGAATCCGGAGTCCCGTAACGTAGCGGGGCTTGTAATAGGGAGACTTGTTCAGTTCTTCCATTTTAACTCCTCTCCGGCAGGCGTGGATAAAGACAACGTTTCCCTTTTCGTCGTTCGAGACGACGATTCCTACATGACCTACACGGCTTGAGGTCATGTTCCGGCCCTTAAAGAAGATAAGGTCGCCGGTTTTCAATTCTTCCTTCACCAGTTGCGTACCCTGTTGCACCTGGGTAACGCAACTGGAGCTTAACTGATAGCCGAATTTCCGGAATACAAAGGAGGTGAAACCGGAACAGTCAAATGTTGTCGGGCCTTTGGAACCTCTGCGGTAGGAGTGGCCGATGAATTGTTTGGAGAAATCAATGATGTTTTGCGTCAACGAGGTGGAGTCGTGTCCGGCCGTTTGCAAGGTATCTTCCCGGAGCGAAAGGAGATTCGACGGTTCCAACTCCGCTTTGCAAGCCGGGGTTTCATTCCCGGTTTTCTTTGCTTCTTTCCGCTCAATCACGCCTTCCTCCGAGAAGGTCAGTCCGGTTTCCGGGAAATCCAGCCCCGTTAGCCGCTTGATTTCTTTCGCGGCCAGGTGACCGGCATCCAGTACGGGTCCGGTTTTGTCTTTCTGGAGGGCGGAAAAGAGGCGTCCCCGGATGAATTTGCCTTCCCGGTCGGTATAAACCTTTACGATGGGGGCATATCCGCTGATTCCGCTGATGCTGAAGTCGCCCGATGTACAAAAATTGCCCAGGCTGTAAATGATAAACCGGTCTTTGTAGAGTTCGGCTGCGCGAACCACATGCGGGCCATGGCCGAAGACGATGTCGGCGCCGGCGTCGATCACCGCATGGGCAAATTCATAAACATTCCCCCGGTTTTCGCCGTAAAACGTTTCCGTTTTCCGGGGCACCCGGTTGTGCGCCTTGCCTTCGGCCCCGCCGTGAAAAGAGACAATCACAATATCGCTCTCCTTATCCAGTTCCGCGACGATTTGTTTCGCTTTCGCGAGGTCGGTAATCCGGACCGTACCCGAATTGGGCGCAAAGCCGCAGAATCCGTATTTCACTCCGTTGATTTCAAACCGGGAAGTTTCACATACACCCACCAGACCGGCATAATACAGTCCGGCCTCTTTGAGTACCTTCACGGTGTTTTCCCTTCCCCGGGGGCCGAAATCGCCCATGTGGTTATTGGCAATGTTCATCACGTCGAACCCTGCGTCGAGCAGGTGATTCACATACCGGTCGGGCATACGGAAGAAATAGCAGCCGTTTTTACAGGACTTGGGCGTCCCGCCGCTGTCGAGGAAACAGCCTTCCAGGTTACCGAATGTGACGTCGGCGTCATGCAAAATAGCTTTTACGTTGCGAAGCAAATCCTTCCCGTCATGGGGTGGGAGTTTGGCGTCGGAAGGGTAATTGGAGCCGAGCATAATGTCGCCCGTGCCGATAACGGAAACCGTGTCACCCCCGGAGAGGGTCCGGGAGAAAATGTTCCATGAAAAAAGGACAAACATAAATGCCGTCCATGCAATCCGAAGCAACCGTTTTGAATCCATCATTCCATTGTTTTTTACTTTCCGAGGGCAAATATAAGCATTTTTTTAACACAGGGACAAAAAGATTCCCGCCCCCTGCTTCCGTGTCACACCGGGGAACAGGGAAATATCTTTATGGGCCTGGGGTACAATTTGGATGATATACGTTTTCAAGGTGTGATTTCCTCCATTGGCATGATGATCCCAAGGGTACCTCTGGGGAACCTCTAAAACCCCCAACGCTACGCTTCGCTCCGCAGAAAAAAAAGAAAAGGTCCGCGAATGTACGCGAATATCCGCGAATAATTTATTCGCGTGCATTCGCGTTCATTCGCGGACCACTTTTTCTTTTTCTGCGGAGCGTAGCGCAGCGTTGGGGGGGGGTTAAGATTCAAAAGGCTTGTTTTTTTTGAATCATTCGCGTTCATTCGCGTGTCAACAAACGAAAACGCGTGAATTTTCAACTTCGTCGGTCGGCAGCGATTTTTTTCTAACTTTACAGTCGATCATTCTCCTGATCAAGTTGATGGAACATTGCATAGTATATAAGGAAAACGCAGTTTGCCGTTTCGGTACGGGCGACAGGATTCCAAAAGTTTTTTTTTCAGGACAGGACACCGGCATGATTCATGAAAACGGCGATGTGCGTTTGGGCAAAACCGGCGTGATTGTGGAGGCTGAAATAATAACAAGGTTAAAAGGAAAAGGGAAATGATTTTCTTTGTCCGGAAATTCAATTATTCAAACATTCAAAAATGAAAAGAGTATGACAAACAAATGCAGTTTTATGATGGTTATTGCGCTGGCGGCGTTGACGGCGGCGTGCGGCGGTGGGAAGGAGGACGCCCGGTGGGTGAAGTATGAAAATAATCCCGTCCTCGGGGGCGGCGATCTGGGGACGGTCTTCGACGTGTCGCTGCTCAAAGACGGGGGCGTTTATAAAATGTATAACTCGTGGCGGCCGAAAAGCAGCCTGGCGCTGTCGGTCAGCGAGGACGGCAAGCAGTGGACGCAGCCGCAGATCGTCCTCGCGCCCAACGACGAAACGGCGTGGGAGAGGAATATCAACCGCCCCGGCGTGGTGAAGAAGGACGGCGTCTATCACCTCTGGTACACCGGGCAGGCGAACGACAGCTCGCGCATCGGCTATGCCACGAGCGCGGACGGCATCCATTTTACCCGCCAAAGCGCCGAGCCGGTCTTGCAACCCGAACTGCCGTGGGAGAAGGTCGCCGTCATGTGTCCGCACGTCAACTGGGACGAACGGGAAGGCGTCTTCAAGATGTGGTACTCCGGCGGCGAACAGAACGAGCCGAATGCCATCGGTTACGCGACAAGCCGGGACGGTCTGCGGTGGACGAAGTACGCCGGCAATCCAGTCTTCGCCGCCGACCCCTCGAATCCCTGGGAGCAGCACAAGGTGACGGCCTGCCAGGTGATCAAGCGCGAAAACGACTACCTGATGTTCTACATCGGCTTCCGCGACGAGGACTATGCGCAGATCGGCATGGCCAAATCGCCCGACGGCATCGGCTCGTGGACGCGCTGCGAAGGCAACCCGATTATCGCCCCCACGCCCGGCGGCTGGGACGCCAGCGCCTGCTACAAACCGTTCGTCGTCCGCGAGAAAGACCGCTGGCTGCTCTGGTACAACGGCCGGAACGGCGGACTGGAACAAATCGGCCTGGCCGTTTTCGACCGTAAGGAACTGGGATTTTAAGGCCTGACGGACTGTCCGAACAAAAACGAAACGATATGAAAACGGCGATGTGCGTTTTGATAAAACCTGCGTGATTCGTCTGAACTGTGATTTTTGTGATTGGAATGATTTTTGTGATTCATCGTGGCGATTACAGAAATCATTCCAATCATAAAAATCAGATAAATCACAGTTCGGACAACGGAATAAATGATTCGCGTACATTCGCGGACCTTTCTCTTTTCTCTGCGGAGCAAAGCGCAGCGTTTGGAGTTTTTAGAGGTTCCCTATATCATGCGCTTTTTTCATTTCCGGCTTCCGGAAATTCCTGTCTCGTGTGCTTTTTCCATTTCCGGCACGCTGGTACGGACTGTCGCGCCGGCGGCAGGCGAAACGGTGGGC
>JAISOP010000176.1 GCA_031275525.1 Tannerella sp. | reverse complement strand
CAGCAGCACGGCGTGCGCATCTGGAACGAATGGGCGGACGAACACGGCGACCTGGGACACATCTACGGTTATCAATGGCGTTCCTGGCCTGACTACAAGGGCGGTTCCATTGACCAGATCAGCGAAGCCGTTCATACCATCAAGCATCATCCCGATTCGCGGCGTATCATCGTCAGCGCCTGGAACGTGGGCGATTTGTCCAACATGAACCTCCCGCCCTGCCATGCCATCTTCCAGTTCTACGTGGCCGAAAGGCGGCTAAGTTTGCAACTCTACCAGCGGAGCGCCGATATTTTTCTGGGCATACCGTTTAATATCGCATCCTATGCGCTGCTGTTGCAGATGACGGCACAGGTGACCGGACTGGAAGCAGGCGATTTCATCCACACCCTGGGCGATGCGCATATCTACAATAACCACCTCGAACAGGTACGCTTACAACTGACGCGAACGCCGCGTCCGCTTCCGCAGATGAAAATCAATCCCGGCGTAAAGAGCATTTTCGATTTCCGCTACGAAGACTTCGAACTGGTCAATTACAACCCCCACCCGCATATCAAGGGTGATGTATCGGTGTGAGATTCAATAATTCAAAGATTGGTTATGAGCGTCATTTCTATTATTGTAGCCGTGGACGAACAGGGAGCGATCGGGAAAGACGGACAATTGCTGTGGCACTTGCCCCACGACCTGAAACGTTTTAAGGAAATCACAACCGGTCATACGGTAATTATGGGACGGAAAACGTTTGAATCCTTGCCCAACGGCGCCCTGCCCAACCGGAGGAATATCATCCTCAGCGCCGCCGACAGGCATTATGAGCGCTGTGAATGCTGTCATTCGTTGCAGGAGGCGCTGACCGCCTGTGACGGAGAGGAAGAGGTGTTTATCATCGGCGGCGCCGGCGTGTACCGGCAGGCGATGGCGGCTACCGGGAAAATATACCTGACCCGGGTACATCACACGTTTGCGGAGGCCGACGCCTTTTTCCCGCCCTTCACCGCTGCGGAGTGGACGGAAACTGTTCGCCGGGACTTTCCTCCGGACGAAAAAAACCCCTATGCGCACACCTTTTTCTCCTATGAAAGAAAATATAATGAGGATTCGGATACAACCATAAAGAATTAGCACTAACTTTGCCTCGGTTTTAACTATAATAAGGAATAATATGAAACGTGTTTTATTTGTATTGACGGCCATTTTACTGACTTCCGGAATGGTCTATGCGCAACAGAAGGAAGCGTCTATCACAGTGATAGACAGTACAACGTATGACTTTGGAGATATTAACGAGGACGGCGGCCCGGTATCCCATACATTTACCATCCTCAACAACGGCGAATTGCCGCTGGTCATATCCAAAGTAGTGGCTTCGTGCGGCTGTACGACGCCCGAATGGACGAAAGAACCGATTGCTCCGGGTAAAACCGGCGAGGTGAAGGTTACCTACGATCCGAAAGGGCGGCCGAACAAGTTTGCCAAACCGGTCAGTATCTACAGTAACGGAAGTTCCGGCAGCTATACACTGACGATCAGAGGGAACGTGATTCCCAAATCCTAAAACCGGGAACAGGATGTTGAAGATGACAACACAGGTACCGGCCCTTCTTCTTTGCGGGTGCTGCTTGCTGTGCCAGCCGGTTCGTTCCCAGGACGGGAAGACGGAAACGGAAGGAGCGCCTGTGGCTACGCTGCTGGAAGGTGTCCACGATTTCGGCCTGGTTGAGGAAGAATCCGGTTTTGCCTCCCACGCGTTTCAGGTTAAAAATACGGGAAATGCGCCGTTGCTTATTACGCACGTCCAGTCCTCCTGCGGCTGTACGGAGCCGCACTGGACCAAAGAACCGATCGCGCCGGGTCAGACGGGCAACGTGCTAATCACGTTCGACCCGATGAACCGTCCCGGCCCGTTCCAGAAAAACGTGACCATTTTCACCAATGACAAAAAGCCGCGCCTGCGGGTGACGATCAAGGGGGATGTGGTGCCCAAGCGTGCCAATCTGCAACGCGCCTTTCGCGACACGATCGGAACCGTCCAGATGGAACGGAAGGCGTTCCTGTTTTACACCGTCCGTCCCGGATCGGAGGCCAAACAAGAGATATGGATACGGAACTTCTCGAACGAAGAGGTGACGCTTTCGCTTGAGGATGTTCCGGAATATATCCGGCTGGAAGCACCGGGGGTGCTGAAAAGCGGAAAAGCGGAGCGGTTCAAGATCACGCTTGATGCCTCCAAACTACCGGACAAACGGGGTCACATGCTGGAACGCATTACGTGGAAGGCAGTGAGCGCGTCGGGCGCTACAGTCAGGCAGGAGGTCCCGCTGACTATGAATTTTGTCGATGACTTTGCCAAACTCACGGCAGAGGAAAAAGCAAACGCCCCGGCGATTCAACTTTCAGGTACCATGATGGATTTCGGTAAGTTGAAGAAAAGCGGACTCTTCAGTTGGGGAAACAAATCCGTGTCACAGCAAGTGATAATCACCAACGAAGGGAAGTCGGACTTGACGCTTCACAGCGTGGGCAGCAACGACGAACGCGTTCAAACCACTATGGCCAAGAAGACGCTACGCGCCGGAGAGTCCATTGCTATGAACGTGATTCTTTCCCCGAAAACAGTAAAAGGCCAGTTAGCCACGGACGTTTACATTGTATGTAACGATCCCCACGGGCCGGTACGCAGTATCAGGGTCATCGCCGAAGGATACAAATGATGGAGCATCCCGAAAACGAAACGCAGTATCGGGGACTGAAAGTAAATGAGGGAGTGACGGACGTTCCGGCCGTCAACCCTTATTTCAAAAAACCCCCGCACCCCAGACGGTACACCACCTCCGAATTTACGGAAGGCATTTTTCGCGGCGACATCGCCATCCTCAGCCAGGCCGTCACACTGATCGAAAGCCTCAAAGACGAACATCACCGGCAAGCACAGGAAATCATTGAACACTGCCTCCCGCGTAGCGGCCGTTCCGTGCGGGTCGGGATCACGGGCGTGCCGGGAGCCGGGAAAAGCACCTCCATCGACGCTTTCGGAATGTACATGCTGAAGAAAGGCCACAAACTGGCCGTACTCGCCATCGACCCCAGCAGCGAGCGTTCCCGGGGCAGTATCCTGGGCGACAAGACGCGCATGGAAACCCTCTCGCGCGAAAAAAACGCATTCATACGTCCTTCCCCGACCGCCGGTTCGCTGGGCGGAGTGGCCCGCAAGACACGCGAAACCATTATCCTGTGCGAGGCGGCCGGTTTCGACACCGTCTTCGTGGAGACCGTCGGCGTCGGACAAAGCGAAACGGCCGTCCATTCGATGGTTGACTTTTTCCTGCTGATTCAGTTGGCCGGTACGGGAGACGAATTGCAGGGAATCAAACGCGGTATCATGGAGATGGCCGACGGCATCGTCATCAACAAAGCCGACGGCGACAACATCGACCGTGCCCGGCTGGCCGCATCGCATTTCCGGAATGCACTGCACCTCTTCCCCCCCGCGGCATCCGGCTGGACGCCGCAGGTACTCACCTATTCGGGCTACTATAATATAGGTATAAAAGAAATCTGGGATATGATCGACGCTTGCATTGCCTTTACCAAGGCCAACGGATATTTTGAACACCGGCGGCACGAACAGTCCCGCTACTGGATGTACGAAAGCATCCGCGACATGCTGCACAACGCCTTCTATCATCATCCGGAGATTGAGCGCCTGCTACCCCGGATGGAGCGGAAGGTACTGAATAACGAACTCAGTTCCTTCGTTGCCGCCAGGCAACTGATCGACCTTTTCCTGAAAACGGAATAACCCCCGTCACATCGAAACAATCCGGAGCATATTCAGCAAATCCCGGTTGACCGGCTTGTTTTTCTTGATCGCTTTGGCAAACGGTACATGTACGATTTCTTCGTTCTGGATACCGATCATCACGTTTCGCTGGTCGTCCAGCAGGGCGTCGATGGCCGCCGCCCCCATGCGCGTAGCCAGGATGCGGTCCTGCGCCGAGGGCGAACCGCCCCGTTGCAGGTGACCCAGAATAGAGACGCGAACTTCAAACTGCGGATATTCGTTTTTTACCCGTTCCGCCACGCCGATAGCTCCGCCCGTCACTTCGCTTTCGGCCACCAGTACGATACTACTGTTTTTTGATTTGCGGAAACCGGTTTCAATCATTTCCGCCAGCTGGTCTTTTTCCAGCGAAATTTCGGGAATAATGGCCGCTTCCGCACCCGACGCAATGGCTCCGTTGAGGGCCAGGAAACCGGCGTCGCGTCCCATCACTTCGATGAAAAACAGCCGTTCGTGCGACGAGGCCGTGTCGCGTATCTTGTCCACACATTCCATCACGGTGTTCAGCGCCGTGTCGTAGCCGATGGTTACATCCGTTCCGTAGAGGTCGTTGTCGATCGTTCCGGGCAGGCCGACAATCGGGTAGTTGTACTCCTGCGCCAGGAGACGCGCCCCCGTCAGACTGCCGTCGCCGCCGATCACCACCAGTGCGTCAATCTCTTCCCGGCAGAGCGTTTCATGCGCCAGTTTGCGTCCCTCCGGCGTCCGGAACTCTTCGCAGCGGGCGGTTTTGAGAATCGTTCCGCCGCGCTGAATGATGTTGCTGACGTTCTGCGTCCTGAACGTCTCTATTTCGTTTGTGATCAGTCCCCTGTATCCCCGGTAAATGCCCTTTACCGCTATTCCGTTGTAGATGGCCGACCGCGTGACGGCACGGATCGCCGCATTCATTCCCGGCGCGTCGCCTCCCGACGTCAGTACGCCTACGCATTTGATTATTTGTGACATGATGAGTTCATTTAATAATACAATATAGTAAAATAACCGTGGCAAAGATAGCGGAAATCGGTCAAATACCAGCATTTTACGGTTCATTCTTTTTTTGAGACGCTATGAATTTTGCGCCTCCATTTGTCACCCGTTCAAATCAAAAGAATGAACCGGGAAACCGCCTTCCAAGGACAGGGTCCTGTCCTAATGCAGGAAAGGCGGCTTTCCTAATGCAGGAAAGGACCCTTTCCTAATGGCGGTCTGATACAGAGCGATTTGAGAAATGAAACGACCTCTTCATCCGCAGGCCTCAGTGGGGGGAATGGAGATGGTACAGTGTTTTGACTTTCAAACAAATAATCTTTTTACGGGGTATCTCTGTGTAAGAGAAAGGATGCTTCAGATGATTTTGCTTCCGGAATAGCCGTCTTTCGTAAGGAGTTCCAGCGCATTTTGCCGAAAGTCGCCTTGCAGAATAATCTCGCCGTCTTTCGTCGAACCACCGGTACCACATTTGACCTTCAGCCTCTTGCCGAGCGCCGCCAAATCATCATCCGTTCCGCGGAAACCGGTGATTAAGGTCACGGTCTTGCCTTTGCGGTTATGTTTGTCCAGCGCAATGCGCAACCGCTGCTTTTCCTTCGGCAGGGTCGCCTCCTCGTCCGTTGCCTCCGTTTGGAACGCAAAGTCCGGATTCGTAGAATAAGTTACCCCCAGCCGTTCTTTCCAATCATTCTTCTTCATACCTCGTTTCCTGAATCCCGGCAAATGTACGAAGAAACACGGTTTTTTACCTGCCCGTAAAATATTTTCCCCGTTCATTTGTCTATATGAATAGAACACTAATAAAAGTATTGGATATGAGAGTACATTTTTTGAAACATGTATTGTTGGGTCTGGCCATTGCAGCCGGATTCGGCGCCATTGTGATGTGGTTGTGGAACTGGCTGATCCCCGCGACCATCGGCTGGAAAACCCTCCATTTCTGGCAGGCATTGGGTATGCTGGCGCTTGCGCGGATTCTTTTCGGCGGCTTTGGCGGCTTTGGCGGACACTGGATGCACGGGCATTCGCACAGCCATTTGTACGAAAAATGGCGGAAAATGACGCCCGAAGAACGGGAAACCTTCATTCGCAAACGGCGGCAATTGGCCTTCGGAGCAAGGGATTTTCACGGCAGAAGAGGTTTTGGGCCGGAAGAAAGCAGTACGCCGGATAAGGGAGATGAGTAAACCGGCAGGGATACAGGAGGCCGAAAAACTGATTGCAGCCTATCATCCGCGTCTGAAAGCGTTTATTCGTAAGCGCGTTACGAACCGTGAGGATGCCGATGATATGCTGCAAGAGGTTTTTTATCAGTTGCTCAAGGCGATCGGGAACACGTTGAACCCGATTGAAAAGGTAGAGGCATGGCTCTACCGCGTGGCGCGGAACACGATTATCAATCACGGGAAAAAGAAACGGGAGGGGGAATGGCCGGCATGCCGGGAGGAAGAATTTGAAGAAGTGGTGATACGGGATTTTTCGGAAGCGCTGTTTGACGACGAGACTTCGCCTTCGCCCGAAACGGAATACCTGCGTTCGTTGGTTTGGACGGAACTGGAACAGGCCCTGTCGGAACTGCCTCCGGAGCAGCGCGAAATATTCGAGTTGACGGAATTGGACGGTATTCCGGTAAAGGAAATCGCCCGTACGACAGGCATCGGCCTCAATACCCTGCTGTCGCGAAAGCACTATGCTGTACTGCATCTGCGAAAACGAATGAAAGACTCGTATTACGAACTGACCGGCTTGTAGGAATAGAGATGGAAAAGCTCCGTTGCATCGAGCAGCAACAGCAACCACCGGGCTAAAACCCCGACAAACGCCCGCAAGGGCTTTAGCCTCAGATAGGAAGGCAACCGCAATGGTCGCCCTTTTTAGTGAGCGCTGAGAGGACAAGTTCATTTACCACTCACATTTGATTTACCCAAGACGGTTAGCGAAAAAGTCATGCCATGTTGTGATTGCCTTGATGAATCAAAAAATCATTCCGATCACAAGAATCACAGTTCGGACAAATGAGCCGAAGAAACCGTATTTACAACACTGCCTGACGTCTGTTTTACTGAAGGAAACCTCTACCTCCAATGCTATGCTACACTCCGCAGAGAGAGAAAGAAAAAATGGTCTGCGAATTACGCGAAGATTACGGAAGAATTTCATCT
>JAISOP010000174.1 GCA_031275525.1 Tannerella sp. | reverse complement strand
CAAGCGGGTGGACGTCCTGAAGGCTTACCACAATACGGACGAAGACCTGGTGCACCAGGAAATCGCGCTCTACAAGCTCAGCACGGATGCCTTCCTGAAGATGGGTTCGGTGGAAGAGCTGATCCGCAAATACGACGCCCGCGTGCTGGAGATCAACGAATCGTGCGTCGTGCTCGAGAAGAGCGGACACTACCGCGAGACGCAGGCCCTTTTCCGGGAACTGAGCCAAACGGTCGGCGTGCTGCAATTCATCCGTTCCGGACGGATCGCGATTACCAAGAGCAAGGTGGAGCGGCTGAGCGACATGCTGGCCGCCATGGAACGCAAAATCGGACAAAACAATGGATAGCCGGATCGGAGTTTACGAATACCGCACCGAGAGCCACCTGCTGGATTTCCGCGGTCAGCTGCCGCTGCCCGTGCTGGGCAACTACCTGCTTCATGCCGCCACGCGCCACGCCGCCGGACGCGGCTTCGGCTTCGACGACATGATGGAACGCAGGGCCACCTGGGTGCTTTCGAAACTGGCCGTCGAACTGACCGACCCCTTGCAACTGGCCGACCCCTTGCGGATTCTCACCTGGGTGCAGCAGGTGGAGCGTATTTTCACCTACCGCTGCTTCGAAATCACGACCTTGGAGGGGGCAACGCTCGGCTGTGCCCGTTCGGTCTGGGCAGCCATCGACCGGGAGACGCGCCGTCCCGTTTCACTGAGCCGCCTGGGGCTGGACGACAGCATCACGGCGCGCAACTGCCCCGTAACCTTCTCCTCGCCCGAGCCGGCGGAAAAGGAAACGGAAGGCATCCCCTACACCGTCAAGTACAGCGACCTGGACATCAACGGCCACCTGAACAGCATGAAGTACATCGAATCCATACTGGATTTGTTTGACCTCGACACCTTCCGCACCCGTTCGGTGGTCCGTTTCGAAATCGTTTACCACGCCGAAGGGCGGTACGGGATGCACCTCCTGCTCCACAAAAAGGCAACGGCGGAGGATGAATACGCGGCGGCTATTTGTAACGAAGGGAAACCCATTTGCCGTGCGAAGCTTCGGCTGGGTCGTCTTCCTCACTGCCCGCCGGAGGAAGAGCTTCCTTGAAGACGGCCTCCACCTGCTCGCGCGTGACGGCGCCTTCGTGCTTTTTGTCTTCATCCACGTAGAACGTCGGGACATAGTAGTAATCATACGCCTCGGCAATCTCCGGCAGTTCGGTTTCCTCTATCAACACGATCTCGACATTTTTGTACGCTTCCTGCTGCTTCAGTTCGTCGATAAAAGCGAAGGCCTGCCGGCAATACGGACAATTTTTCAGATAAAACAGTTTGATATGCTTTTTCATTGATTCATGAATTATTTCACGCAAAGATAGCGATCATTCAGGGATTCAAAGGGAGGTAAGGCCCTGTCTTCAAGCAAAGGTTTCGTAGATAC
This sequence comes from Tannerella sp., assembly GCA_031275525.1. Classification (GTDB taxonomy): domain Bacteria; phylum Bacteroidota; class Bacteroidia; order Bacteroidales; family Tannerellaceae; genus Tannerella. Next base: position 3,968 of record JAISOP010000174.1, on the reverse strand, counting down.
TTGCCATCATTTCCGTAATCTTCCGTTACCTTTGCACGAAATGTATAAAAGTACAAGCACAATGGAACTTAGACTGGATATAAAGAAACGATACACGTATGCCGACTACCTGACCTGGGTAGATCATCAGGCGCGTGAATTGCTGAATGGCTTCATCCGCCTGATGTCGCCGGCTCCCACGCTGACACATGCGAAAATCACACGTACGATTTTCTTTGAATTAGAACATTACGTCAGGAAAAACAACGGGAAATGCCAGGTTTTTACCGCCCCTTTGGATGTTCGTTTGACAAAAAAGCCGGGAGAGGTGGAGGATGACCAAATAGATACGGTGGTGCAACCGGACCTCTGCATCGTTTGCGACGAATCCAAATTAGACGAGCGCGGTTGCCTGGGCGCGCCCGATATGGTGGTGGAAATAACGTCGCTGTCTTCACAGAAGTATGATTGGAACGAGAAATTCAATTTATATGAATCTTCCGGCGTCAAGGAATATTGGGTGGTATCGCCGAAAGAAAAGGGAGTCAATGTCTTTCTTCTGCAGGAGGACGGAAAATATGACCGCGGCGTGGTTTATGAGGGGGAAACAGAGGTTCCGGTGAAAACACTGGCCGGGCTGAGGGTAAGTTTGGGAACAATTTTCAATCCATAGCGATGATTCAATTGGAAAAAACAGGCGCGTCCTATGCGACGACCTTTGTCCTGCTGGGGCTGTATGCTGCGGGACTGGCAGCGGCCACCTTCCTCGAAAAGGCCTGCGGCACGATGCTTGCCAAAACGGCGATCTATTATTCTCCCCTGTTTTTCCTCTTACAGGCTTTGCTGGTGGCCAATTTCGTGATGGCGGCGCTGAAACATCGCCTGCTGAAATTCCGGCGGTGGGGATTGCTGGCGGTGCATTTTTCCTTCCTTATCATCCTGGCGGGTGCGCTGGTCACCCATATTTTCGGCCGGGAAGGGAGCTTGCATCTGCGGGAAGGACAGGCGGGCAACCAAATGGAAGTGCATACGAACCGCGGTCACGGGGTACGCGAACTGCCGTTCCGGATGGAACTGGTGAAATTCACCCTCACGCGCTATCCGGGTTCCATGAGTCCGTCGTCCTACGAAAGCGACGTGCGGGTGTATGTGGACGGCGACACCCTGCGCCGCGCCATCTATATGAACAACGTGCTGGACGTAAAGGGCTACCGTTTCTACCAGGCGTCGTTCGATACCGACGAGCGGGGCACCATCCTGTCCGTCAACCACGACGTGGCCGGGCGGAACATTACTTACGCGGGCTACCTGCTGCTCCTGACCGGCTGCATCGCCTGCCTGACGGCAAAAAACGGACGCCTCCGCACGCTCTACCGGCAGCTGAACGCCCACAAGCGCGAAGCCGGACTGCTCTGCCTGCTGGCCCTCCCTTCCTTTGCGCTGGCACAGGCGGAAGCCCGTTCCATGACGGAGGCCGTAGAGCGGCACGCCGTCGCACCCGCACACGCAAAGCGGTTCGGCGCCCTGCCGGTGCAATCCCCCAACGGACGGATCGTCCCGGTCAACACCTTTGCCTCCGAAATCCTGCGCAAGGTGCATAAAAAGGCAACATTCGGCAGCCTGGACGCCGACCGTTTCCTGCTGAGCGTCCTGGCGTTGCCGGAGATGTGGATGCAGGCGCCGCTCATCGCCGTGTCGAATCGCGCACTGGCGCACTCCTTCGACCTCACGCCCGGTCACTGTTCCTACCGGGAAGCCTTTCGCGACGACGGCAGCTACAAGTTGCAGCAGCGGCTGGAGGAAGCCTACCGGAGAATGCCGGCCGAACGGGATGCGTTTGACAAGGATATTATCAAGCTGGACGAACAAATCAATATATTCCATCAACTGCTGAACGGACAACTGCTCAACCTGTTTCCGAAGGCCGGCGACCCGAACCGGAAATGGTATGCCCCGGGCGACGACCTGTCCGGCTACAGTGGTGGGGACTCGATATTCGTGTCGCAGATTTTCGAGTACTACCTGGCCGACGTCCGCCACGCCCTCCGGTCGGGCCGCTGGGACCAGGCCGACGAGACGCTGGAGATGATCGCCACCTATCAGCGGGCCAGGAGCGAGGCTTCCGGCGTTGAACTGAAGGAAGACCGGCTGGCGCTGGAACGGACCTACAACCGGCTGGAAGTCTTCCGCCGGTGTAAAACCGGCTACCTGTCTTTGGGCGGACTGCTGCTGTTGAGTTCCTTAGTGGCATTCTTTGGCAGCCGCCGCCGCGTCCAATGGCTCATCCTCCTGCTGGCTGCCGGCGTACTGGCGGTCTTCCTGTTCCATACGGCGGGCATGGGGATGCGCTGGCGAATCGGCGGCTATGCGCCGTGGAGCAATTCGTACGAAACAATGGTTTACGCGGCCTGGGCAACCGTCCTGGGCGGACTGGTGTTCGTGCGGCGCAGCCCCGTCACCTTGGCCCTGGCGACGCTCTTTGCCGGCATCATCCTCTTTGTCTCGGGACTGAATTGGATGGACCCGCAAATCAATCCCCTGGCGCCCGTCCTCCAATCTCCCTGGCTGATGTTCCACGTGGCCATCCTGATGACGGCATACGGCTTTTTCGGCATCAGTTTCCTCCTCGGCCTGACGAACCTGACCGTCCTGAGCCTGGTCCGCAAATCGCGCCTGGGCGTCCACGCGCCTCAGCTCCGGGAACTGAGTCTCATCAACGAACTCTCGCTGCTCGCCGGACTGGTACTGATGACGGTCGGCACGTTCATGGGCGCCGTATGGGCCAACGAGTCCTGGGGACGCTACTGGGGCTGGGACCCGAAAGAGACCTGGGCGCTGATTACCATTGTGGCCTACGTGCTGGTCACGCACCTCCATCTGCTGCCGAAAGGGTATAACCTGTGGTTGCTTAACCTGTCTTCGGTGGTAGCGTTCGGGGCGGTGCTGATGACGTATTTCGGAGTGAACTACTTCCTGAGCGGTATGCACTCGTATGGGCAAAACGATGCCCCCGGCAGCCTCTTCAGTTACCTGTACCTCGCCCTGCTCTTGGTGGTAGCGCTGGCGCTGTGCTCCCGGAAAGGAAAAGCGCTACGCTTCGCCAAAAGTGACTAGTGAATAGTGGTTAGTGGTTAGTGGTTAGTGGTTAGTGAAAAACGCCCACTTATCACTAACCACTAACCGCTAACCGCTAACCACTAATTCGCCTTCCCGAGCGTCGCTTAACGAGCGAAGCGCACGAAGCCTTGATTTTTGGTTCTTTTTATCAAGAAAAAGAACATACTTCTATCTACAACACCACGGGAATTCAAACAAACGACTCCTCCCGTGTATCACAGTAGAAGGAATAGTAGCGGTTGATGATTTTGTTACATAGGAGCGGTTAGCGGTTATATCCCCCCAAAGAAGCTAAGAAACAGAAATAAATGCGTGGAGGCCGACTACCCTAATGCATACTCGTCAACGAGTCTAATGCATACTTGTCAACGAGTATAGTGCATACTCGCCAACGAGTATAATGCATACTCGTCGACGAGTATAATGGAGGTCTGTATTACAAGTAGTTACTGTACCGTCAATGTGAACTCGCTGCGCACTTCCCGCAACTCCTTCAACAGGTGTCCTGAATATTTCACATTGCTTTGCGTACGTATCAGTATCGTATAGGCGCCGGCGCTGATATTGGCCGGGGAGATCAGTTTGAGGGTGCGCGGGGCAACGGCCTTGAAGGGTATTTCCTGCTGCTGTGCGCTGACCGGGAAGACGCCGGCTTGTGCTGCGTGATCTGCGTCGCTTTCGATTTTCAGGCCGTAGCCGCGTATGGTCACAATGTTGTCCCTGGTGATGACTTCGTCTATCTTTCCGGTGGCTTCGTCTTTCACTTCGCCGATCATGCCTTGCGGGTCTTCTACGCCGTCGAAGACGATCTGCACGTTTTCGCCGATGTACTTGCGCAGGGTGGCGGATGCCGTGACCCGCACTTCGGGATG
>JAISOP010000132.1 GCA_031275525.1 Tannerella sp. | reverse complement strand
GGTAGTTCATCCCCTCCCGGTCGCTCGTCACAAGCCAGCCCTGGATACCGTGGATCAGGTGTTTGAGCAGGAGGGCGGCCAGCGCCGTGCCGATTCCCACCAGGAAACTGATGATCAATATGAAATGCCGTTCGCGGATATGCTTCTCGCGCCACAGCAGGAAACGGTAAAATCGGTTCTCGTTGCTCACGGCCCTACACTCCTTTTCCCGTTAATACGATTTTGACGGTGTATATCAGAATCATGATGTCCAGGCTCAGGGACATGTTTTCGTAATACATGATGTCGTAGTCGAGGCGTTCGATCATCTTATCGACCGTATCGGCATAGCCGTACTTCACCATGCCCCACGAGGTGATGCCCGGACGGACGTTGTGGAGCAGGTAGTAGTAAGGCGCCCGGCGGACAATCCGCTCGATGTAGTAGCGCTGCTCCGGGCGCGGCCCAACCAGCGACATATCGCCCCTCAGCACGTTCCAGAACTGGGGCAACTCGTCCAGGCGGTATTTGCGCAGGAAGCGTCCGAAGGGCGTCACACGGGGGTCGTCCCGTTCGGTCAGCAGCGGTTCCTGGTCGCCCACCGCCTGATACATCGTCCGGAATTTGTAGATCGTGAAGGGCCGTCCCCTGTAACCGATGCGTTCCTGGTGGAAAAAAACCGGCCCCGGCGAACTCCTCTTCACCCGCAAGGCGATGCCGGCATACAGGGGCGCGAGCAGGACCAGTATCAGCACGGACACCGCCTTGTCCATCGCATGTTTGATGTTCTTGCCCGCTTCGGAGAAATGGTTGGCCGTCACTTCGATAAACGGAATCCCGTGAATCGTCTTCGCCTGTCCCCGGGCGAGCGGGTTGTTCTTGCCCGCCCTCACCTTGATGGGTAGGGAATAATGGTAGAGGGAATAGAGGAGGCGGATGATTTCGGTATCCGGGAGGGCGTCCGGCGCCAGCGCCAATTCATCGACCGGCCCGGCGGCCACCAATTGCGGCAGGTCGTCCATACTCCCCAGCAGTTCGTTTTCCGGTACCGCGGGCGCCGTCGCGTCGATCCGGACAAACCCGGTAATGCGGTATCCCAGTTTCACCAGGTCAGCCTTTGCCTGCAACGCCTGCTGCCCCGCACCGATCACCAGCACATGCAACGCCCATTCGCGGCGGCGCATTTTCCGCAAGGCATGAAGCGTAATCGAATAGCGCACGGCATACGTCAGGAAAAACTGCATCGCGCCGTAGGAGAAGAATATCCGGTAATAAATCTCAAACGAGCGGGGCAGGTCGTTCAATATGACGGCAAAGAAAATAAATATCACGCCGGCGGCCGTGCAGACCAGCGTCTCGAACAGTTCCTTGAGGCGCGACTTGCCGAACGGGATATTGTAATATCCGGAGAAATAATACAGTATCAGCCAGAAGAAGGGAATCAGCAACTGTCCCTTCAGCACCTGGTAAGACGTGAGGTAGAAGGCAAGGGTATCAAACCCGTCGTATTGCGCCACCTCCACATAGCGCAGCACGTTCAGCAGCAGCCAGACCAGGGCGGCCGTGGCGAAGTCCGAAAGGAGGTAGAGGAGGGTTTGCCGGCGCTTGTCCATCGTTATTCGCGGATGATCCGGATTTGATTGCCGGCGCCGATTTGCAGGATGCTCGACGGACGGGCCGGACGGGTATCGTCCTGCCGGTAGCGGACGACATAATCGACGCCCGCCCGGATTGCTTCCTCCACCTTGCGGAACGAAGCCGGCGAGGGCCGGCCGCTGAGGTTGGCGGAAGTAGAGACGATGGGCTTGCGGAACATCCGGCACAGTTGGCCGGAAAACCACTCGTCCGTGATGCGGATGCCCAGGCTGCCGTCCTCGGCCGGCAGGTTCGGCGCCACCCGGCGTGCCTTCGGGTAGATGATCGTCAGCGGCTTGACGGCCTGCTTCATCAGTATCCATGCAATGGGGGGGACTTCTTCCACGCAGGTCTCCAGCCTGTCGGCGCTGTCGAGCAGGACCAGCATCGCCTTACGGTCGGCGCGGCCTTTCAGCGCATAGACACGTTCCACGGCCCCAGCGTTGGTCGCATCGCACCCGATACCCCAGACCGTGTCGGTGGGATACAGGATTAACCCGCCGCCGTGCAAGACGTTGCACGCGGATTCCAAATCGTCTGTCAAGGAAGTGGTTTCACTTTTCATACACTCACTGTATTTTGCGGTCAATACGAATCATTTGCGGAACGGGCTAAGGAGGTTACTTTTTGTGCAACTGCGCTTCGCGTATCATCTGTTCACCGGCAAAAAACCAGATTTCCAGCCGGCGGTTTTGTGCACGGCCGGCCGGTGTACGGTTGTCCGCTGCCGGGTGGAGCGCACCCATGCCCAGGAAGGTCATCCGGTCCTCCGCCACACCCTGCGCCCCCAGGTAGTCCCGGACGCCCTTGGCACGCCGTTCCGACAACATGCAGTTTGGTTGCGTTTCGCCGGTATTGTCTGTGTAACAAACGATCCTCAAATCGGTATCCGGATAACGGTTCACACAGGCCGCCAATTGCCGCAGGATATATTTTGCCGTATCGCTGAGCGTACTGGCATTCTTTAAAAACAACAAGCCGGAATGGAAGGTCACTTTCACGGCTTGCCCCTTCTTTACCGTTTCGATGGCCCTTTTCTGGGGCAAAACGACGTCCAGTTCCGCTTTCCGTTCCGCCATCCTTTTGCCGATATAGGCGCCCGTGGCGCCACCGAAGGCAGTACCGCCGATAGCCTCTGCGACCGTTTTGTCTGCCGCATGTTCCGCCCTTTCGCTCGATCTGCACCCGGCAAGCGCAACCACAAGACACAGCAGCCAACCACACCGGCGTTTCATTTTTTCCTTCTTCGTCACAGCCTACTCGAACAGATGAATTGATTCGCAGTAGGCCAACTCTCCCTCTACGATCAGCGTCACCTCACCGGCATCCACCTTGCCCACGCCATCACGGCCGGCATTTTTTACCACATAGCGGATCAACTCCTCTTCATCAATTTCCACCACTTCGTCGTCCGCGCCGTCGAAATATCCTTTCGATTCATAGTATTCGGAAATCAAATCAATGAAATAAATCAACTCGTCATCATTGAACCGTTCCTTCGTTTCCTGCGGAAGATAGTTCCGGATGAACCGCACCGCTTCATCCTCATCATATATCATATCATTTTCTTCGTTCATGTCTAACCCTATTTAAATTAATACCTCGGCAAAGGTAACGCTTATTTAGGAGCTGTCAAGAAATAAACCATCCATTTACGGGTCTGTTTTTCGCATTCCTTCAGCCCGAAAATGATTACATACCCCGGTATGCGCACATTTTCGGGCTTTGTACTGCAAAAA
>JAISOP010000100.1 GCA_031275525.1 Tannerella sp. | reverse complement strand
TTAACCTGATTAAGCATGAACAGTCTACCAAAAGAAGCTTCAGAAGAAAACGACTGGATGCCGGATGGGATAATGATTATTTGTTGAAAATACTACGAAATTAAAATGCGTCGGCCCTGCGGTCTGATATAGAGCAGCGCCTCAAAAAAAAAGAATGAACCAATTTATTCCATGCAGGCGCCTTTCAGCAGGGTAGAAGGTGCAAGGCAAGGTCGTCAAAGGGATTCATATTATTTCCCCGCCGGGGAGAAGAGGTTGTCGTAGTTGAATTTCAGTAATTTTCCCGAATAGCCCGGTACGGTTATCTCATACGGGCACATTTCGGTCAGCGTACTGAGGCTTTGTTCGCCGGTAAGCAAATCGGTTCTTAGGGCCGGCTGATTGTCGGGAATACACAGTAAGCGGAAGGCCTCCGGCGGGATGATGACGCGCACGGTCTGTTCCGTGCAGTCGAAATTGACAACGATGAATATCACTTCCCGTTCGTGTTTGCGCAGAAAGGCGTACTGGCGGTGGTCATTGAAATGCGGATTGTCCCGGTTCACGTACATCAAGTCAAAGAAAGCGCCTTTCACAATGGCCGGTTCGCGGCAGACGCCATCCAGTAGCCGGGCATAGGCCCGGCGCAACGCTTGCTGTGCTCCGGTCAGCAAAGCCCCGTCGAATAGCCCGTCGTTCATCCAGTTCCGGATACTCTCAAGGCTCCAGTAGTCGAAGATAGTCGTCCGTCCGTCGCATCCGCTGTAGCCCTCGTCGTCCATACCCCGTTCGCCCAGTTCCTGGCCGAAATAGATCATGAGCGGATTCACGTGGAGGGTTGCGGCGACAAGTAAGCCGGGGAATCCGGCCTCAGCCGAACCGGCAAAAAAGTCGGATGCGATGCGTTGTTCGTCGTGGTTTTCCAGAAAATAGAGCATGTGATCACGGATGTCCTCCACGCTTTGCCAGCACTGCGTGATGGCTGTCGCGCCGGCCTTTCCGCAGATCACGTTGCGCAGGGTATCGTAGAAACCGACCTTGTCATACAGACAGTCGAAATGGCTGTGAAGATAGTCGCGATAAAGCTCAGGGCGGTAAACCTCGGCGATGAAACAGACCTGGCGTGTTGCCCCGGCTCTGGGAATGGCCCAGCGCCAGAACTCGACGGGAACCATCTCGGCCATGTCGCAACGGAAGCCGTCCACTCCCTTGCCTACCCAGAAGAGCAGGATGTCCAGCATCTTGATCCAGGTATCGGGAACGGGGTCGAAATGGCAACTGCCGTCGCCGGCGCAGTCCACTCCGTAGTTCAATTTGACGGTATCATACCAGTCGTTTTTGGACGGATGCAGGCTGAAACAGTTGTTTCCGGTCGCTTTGGCCGGGAACTCGCTGTATTCAAATTCCTCTTCCCCCGCATCGGCCGGCAGCGTGAGCATCCGGCCGGGCAGGTAGTAGAAGTTGTTGTTAGGGTCAAAGGATTTGAAGGTATTGTCCTGCCGTCCCAGGTTGCCGGCGGTGATGGGTTTGACGTCGGAGTAATAATGACGGGCAACGTGGTTGGGCACAAAGTCGATGATCACCTTCAGGCCGGCGCGGTGTGTCCGTTCGACCAGTTCTTCAAATTCCGCCATGCGGCAGGAAACGTTCCCGGCCAGGTCGGGATCGATATCATAGTAGTCCCGGATGGCATACGGCGAACCGGCGATACCTTTCACGGCCGCGCTGTGGTCGCGGGCAATGCCGTAGGGCGTGTAGCCGGTTCGCGTGGCATGTTCGATAATGCCGGTGTACCAGATGTGCGTCACGCCCAATTGCCGGATTTCGTGAAGTGCGCGGTAGGTAAAGTCCGCCAACTTGCCTGTACCGTTTTCGGACAGGGAACCGTTTTTCCGGCAGGTACGGTTCCGGTTGCCGAACAAGCGGGGCAAGGTCTGATAAATAATCATTTTTCGGTCGCTATTCATAAGGCTGATGAGTGGATGAGTTTATAGATAAGCAGATTTGAGTTTTTGCAGTTTCGGGAATTTTTGCAAGAAGGGTTTGACCGGCGCCTTTTTCTTCCTGCCGCTCAGGAAGCCTTCCAAGGCTTCGAGGGCGGTATGGTAGCCCACCTCGACGATCTGGTTGGCGTTTTTCAGGTCAAACAGTTTATACTGGCCGAACTTCTCGGTCTCGATCAGGAGATCGCAGTCCCTGCGGTCCTGGGTGGTATTGGCCCGGAAGAGGTAATGGAACGAACGTTCCGCGATACCGTACAGGTTCTGGCCATAATCGCGGGGCACGTAAGGGGTGACATTGACACCGATCACGTACTCGCATTGCGAGCGGATGAAAGACACGGGAAAATTATGGAACAGTCCGCCGTCCACGTAATGCACCCCGTCAATGAGTACCGGGCTGAACAGTACCGGCACGCTGCACGACGCCCGCACGGGTTCCACAATCGGGCCGGAGGTGAAGGCGCGGCTTTTCCCGTTGTCCAGGTCCGTAGCCACCACGATCAGCGGGATTTGCAGTTCCTCAAACCGCTGGGCACGCAAGTGTTGTTCCAGGAAAAGGCTGAACCGGCTGCTGTCGAATATCCCCGATTTGGGCAACTGGATTTGGGCAAATTCGGCAAACTCCCGTTCGTTGAAAAGCTGCTCGATCTCCCCGGCCGAGTAGCCGTCGGCAAACAGCGAACCCATCAACGCACCGGCGCTGGTGCCGACGATAATGTCCGGCCGAATATCAAACTCTTCCAACGCCCTGAACACACCGATATGAGCAAATCCCTTTGCGCCTCCGCCACTTAACGCCAATCCCACGGAATACGGTTTCTTTTTAAATAAGATACCCATCTATTAAAATCGTTATTTACCGGCAAATGTAGGGATAAAAATTTAAAGATTCAAGGCGCCTTTCGGACGGCAATTCAAGGATTCAAAGATTCAAAGATTCAAAAGCAGACCTTTCCGCCGATGCGCTCCCCCTCTCCCTGTGGAGCTACTGTTTATACACATCTTTAGCCAAATCCCATCCCTGGAAGATGTGATGGAATCTAATCCGGCCATCATGCAAGGTAATGACTCCCGGTGGTCGTTGGCTTGCGTACCCCTTCCAGCCTCCCGGACGTGCAATCATCCAGGTAGCCCGTGCCAGGTTGGTCTTTGGATATGGATTTTTCTGTTTTTCCCTCTTTCCCTCCAAACCGGGTAACAGGTCCTGCATACACTCCAGTTGCACTTCAGAGAAGACTAAGGAGGAGGATGGATCCGTCCCCCCTGCCCGTGCCTGTCGCAACTGCAATAGCTCAATGGCTGCCAACAGGGCCATGACAAATAATTTCCCTAAGGCCTTGCCCGATTCCAGTTCGCTTGACTCATAATCCAATCCCTCGCGCTTAACCGTGCGAAACAAGTCCTCTATGGTCCACCGCATGGCATAATACTTTACCACCTGCAATGCTTCCGGTGCGCAGCTTACCTTATGCGTGGTGTATAGCGTCCATTCTATGGGCGTTTCGCCTGGA
>JAISOP010000039.1 GCA_031275525.1 Tannerella sp. | reverse complement strand
CTTAAATTTTTCCTTAAATAAAACTAATCGTCACAAGGTTAGCGAACAAGGGTATGAAGAATTCAAAAATTCAATAATTCAATCATTCAAAAAAACGAGCCTTTTGACCCGGGCGGATTCGGATAAGCATGACCGGTTCCGTGTAGTTCGTTCCCCCGAGGCCTAAAAGACCTAAAAGCCTTAAAGAAGAATGGGAGGGCGTCAATCCCCCAGTATCGGCATTCCGGTGGTACGGCGGTAATCGGTTTCGGCGATACGCAGCCGGGCTTTGGCTTCGATGTGTTTGCTCCTGGCCTCCTGCCGGAGCGCCTGTGCTTCCAGCAGACCGGAGATGGTTTCCATCCCCAGTTCGTAGCGGTCTTTGACCACGCGGAGATTCTCCTCTGTTTGCAGGTATTCGTCGCGGGCGAGGGTGGTCTTGAGCAATGCCTCGTCCAGGGTGTTCCGGGCCTTCACCATCTCCAGCAACAGCAGGTCGGCTGATTCCTGCATCCGGTACTCCGCCAGCGAGGCGTCGGCACGGGCCGAACGTACGCGGTTGTCACCTTCGATCCTGTGTGGGAGGGGAATCGGGAGCGATAGCATGGCCGAGAACGAAGCCTGGTTGAACAGTTTCGTGTCGTTGAGAAATACCCCGTTGAGGTGGCCGTAGCCGCCGCCGAGCGTCAACTGGGGCATAAATTCGCTCCGGACCAGGTTGATCTGCTGCCGCTTCAACTCCAGTTCCCGGTTCAGGAGGGCATATTCCGGGCGGGCGCTGAGGTCGGGAAGGTCTGGCGGCAGGGCGACCGGCAAGGCATCCGTCAGCGTGTCGGCCGGCTCGACGGCGTCAAACAGATTCAGCCCGACCGCCATGCAGAGGTTCATCCGCGCCAGCCGCAGCCCGTTTTCCGCTTCGCGCACCAGCACGCGTGCCTCGCCCAGCTTCACCTGCGCCTTCATCCGGTCGTTTTCCGGTACGGCGCCCGTTTCCACGCCATGCCCCGCGTCGTCCGCTACCTGCCGGACGGCTTCCCCATACTGCTGGGCGGCGAGATGCAGTTCCCGTATCTTCACATACTCCCAGTAGGCCCGGTCGGTTTGGAGAATGACCTCGGCGTCGGAACGGACAATGTTCAACTGCGCCATCTGATGTCCGATTTTGGCCATTTTATAGGCTGCCGTAATCTTCCCGCCCAGGTAAACGGGTTGCTCGAACCGGATCCCCGACAGGCTCACGTGATGCGGTTTCAGCCAAATGTCCAGGTCCATGTTTGCCTGCGAAAACAGTTGTCCCCAGAACTGCTTTTCCCAGTCGGGCATCGGCGTGCGGTTCATGGCCTCCGCCAGCGCTTGGGCGTCGAAGAGGGGATACTGTTTGCGGTAGCGGTAGTCGGAGGAGGAAAACAGGTACATCCCCTGCGCGTAGATGCGCGGCAGGAAATGGGCGCGGTAAGCCTTCACCTCGTAACCGGCCTTGCGCAACTGCATGTGCGCCGACTTGGCCAGGCGGTTGTTTGCCAGCGCCAGGGTTCTGCAACTGTCCAGCGTGAGGCGGTTCTGCGCCTGCATGTTCAGGGCGCCGGCCAGGTACAGGGCGGCAGCCAGGCAGGTTATTTTTCCGGATAGGGTCATATCTCCATTTGTTTACGGTTATTTCACTTTCACGCCGTAGAAAAGCGCATAGAATACGGGGATCACCATCAGCGTGATCAGCGTGCCGACGGTCAGTCCGCTCATGATGACGACCGCCAGGGAGCCGAAGAGGACGTCGGACAGGAGGGGAATCATCCCCACGATCGAGGTGCCGGCAGCCATTACCACCGGGCGGAAACGCGCCGCCGCCGCGCCAAGCAGCGCCTCGACCGCCGGCGTGCCCGCCTCCGTCAGGCGCTTCACTTCCTCCAGCAGCACAATGCCGTTGCGTATCATCATGCCGATCAGCCCCAGCGAGGCGACGATGGCCACGAAGCCGAACTCCTTGCCGCTGACCAGCAGTCCGCCGACAATGCCGATGGCCGCCGTCGGGATGCAGAGGAAGATGATCAGCGGCCTGCGCAGGTCCCCGAACAGCAGTATCAGGATGGCGATCATCAGGACGATGGAAAGCGGCACGCCGGCAAAGAGGTAGCGTGTTGATTCGGCGCGTGCCTGGGCTTCGCCCCGCCAGGACAGTTCGTAGCCGGCGGGCAGGGGAATCCGTTCGATTTGCTCGCGGATGGCCGCCAGCGACTGCGCCGGGGTGTATCCGAACCGGTTATTACACTGGGCGCAGATGGCGCGTTTGCCGTTGAAACGCCGTACCACCGGGTCTTCCCAGCCCAGCGTAATGCCGTCGCTGACCAGGCTAACGGGCAACGGCTCCAGGGCGTCCGAAAGGACGGCCGAGAGGTTCTTGCTTCCCAGGAAGAGGTCAATGACGGATAGCTTGTCCGGCGCGGGCATGAGCTTGGCCACCGGCACGTTGGACAGGTCGGCAATCGGTTCGCCCCGCGCCCCGAGGCTCCGCAGGTAGATCGGTTCGGAGGAGGCGCCGCTGTAGTAGGTTCCGACGGGTATCCCATCGGTGGCCGAGAGCAGGGACATGGCCACGTCCGAGCGCGAGACGCCGGCGCCGCGTGCCGCCGGCTGGTCGTAGCGGACGCTCAGCACAGGCGCCTGCGGCTCCCAGTTGCAGGTGGCCAGCATCACCGCCGGCTCGGCCTCCATGATGGCCTCGGCCCGGGCAGCGAGGTCTTTGAGCACGGCCGGGTCGGGGCCGCTGAACATGGCTTCGATCGGATAGGGTTTGTACATCAGGTTGTATTTCTTGATACGGACATAGGCCTGCGGATACTGTTCCGAAAGTTCTTTCTGGAGGGCGGGCAGCGCCTGCGACAGGGCCTCGGGCGAGGCGAAATCGACGATCAGTTCGCCGTAGGCCGGCGACGGCTCGGCCATCGAACGCACCAGGTTGTAGCGGAAGGGGGTGCGTCCGAAGCACGAGGTCACATGCGCCACGTCCTCGCGTGCCAGCAGGCGGCGTTCCATGTCCTGCAGGCCGGCCTTCACACGGTTGATATGCGTTCCCTCCGGCATCCGGAACTCGATGTAGGCCTGTTCGTACTTGAAATCGGGGAAGAAGCCGTGCCGCACATGCAGGAATCCCCAGGCGCTCAGGGCGAGCAGGAGCACGACGGCGGCCAGCACAGCCAGCCGGTGCGAGAGCATGAAGTAGAGCGTCTTTCGCAGGGCCAGGTAGAAGCGGCCGGTGAAAAGCTCCCCCTTAGCCGGCGCCTCCTGCTTCACCTTGAAAAGGAGGTCCGCCTGGATAGGCGCCAGGGTGAGGGACAATATCCAGCTGATGAAAAGCGAGACGGCCAGGACGATGAACATGTCGCGCACATAGACGCCGGCCATGTCGGGCGAGAGGAAGATGGGGAAAAAGGCCAGGATGGCAATCAGCGTGGCGCCCAGCAGGGGCATGGCGGTTTTGCGGGCGGTGTTCGTCAGCGAGAGCGGTTTCCGCAGCCCCCGTTGCGTATCGACCAGGATGCCGTCGATGACCACCACCGCGTCGTCCACCAGCATCCCCATGGCCAGCACCAGCGCACCCAGCGAGACACGTTGCAGCGTCCCGCCGCACAGGTTAAGTACAATAAACGACCCCAGCACAATCGCCAGCAGGTTGGCGCCCAGTACCACGCCGCTACGGAATCCCATCGTCAGCATCAGTACCGCGATTACGATCAGGACGGCCTCGATCAGGTTTTCCAGGAAGACGCCGATGGCCTCGTCCACCCGGTCGGACTGGAAAAAAACCTTGTGGAAGTCGATACCCAGCGGGATACTTCCCTCGCGCTCCATCCGGAGCAGGTGTTCCTCCACCCGTTTTCCCACCCTTGTAATATCGTGTCCGCGCACCATCGAAACGGCCAGCCCGATTGCCCGCTGCCCGTCGTAGCGCATCAGCTGGCGTTCCGGTTCCACGACGCCGGCATGTACGTCGGCAACATCCCTCAGGCGCAGCCGGTCGTTCTCGTATCCCCGGATCAGCAGGTTCCCGATGTCCTCCACGCTGCCGTAGCTGCCGGTCACGTCGAGGCGTATCCGCCGGTCGCCGCCGTTGAAGTATCCGGGATACACCGTCCGGTTCTGGTTGCGGATGGTCAGCAGCAACTCGTAGAAGTGCACGCCCAGGTGCGCCAGCCGGTCCTGGCGGATGTCGATATAGATGCAAGGCTTCTGTTCGCCGAAAATAGCCACCTTGCCCACGCCCTCGACCGCGTAGAGTTCCCGCCTGATTTTATCGACATGGTCGTTAAAGTCCGCATCCGAAAAACCATCGACGGTCAGGACGTAGAACAGCCCGTACACGTCGCCAAAGTCATCCGCCACCACGGGCGCCTTCGCATCTTCCGGCAGCGAGGGAGCGAGGTCGTTCACCTTGCGGCGCAGCAAGTCCCAGTGCTGCTGGATTTCCTTTTCCGGCAGGGTGACATCCAGGGTCACCTGGATGACGGACAGGTCGGCGGAAGACTTCGACTCCACCGTCCCGACGCCCGACATAGACCGGATGGCCTTCTCCAGCGGGTCGGTCACCTGCAGTTCCACCTCATAGG
>JAISOP010000302.1 GCA_031275525.1 Tannerella sp. | reverse complement strand
TTCCTCGGCGCCTGCGAGCCGGAACCGGTGCTGAACCTGGCCTGGTTCAACGCGCCCGCCGCCCGCGGGATGCTGATGCACACCAAGGTCTTCGGCCGCTACGGAGGGACGGAGGAAGTCATGGAACAGACGGAATGTTACACGGAAATCAACGTCATCCGCAACTATGCGCCCGCCGCCCGCGTCGTGGTGACGGTCGCGGACACGGACCACCGCCCGGTAGCCGGTGCGTCGGTGGAGTTCAAGCTTTACAACTATGCCGAGTTCTACTCCGTTGCACGGAAAACGACGGACGGCAACGGATGCTGCTCGCTCTCGGCGGGGAAGGGCGACATGCTGGCCTGGGCCACCAAGGACGGGCGTTTCGGATACGGACGGGTCGGCTTCGGGAAGGAGGATAGCGTCACGATCGTCCTGGACCGTCAGCCGGGTGATGAAATCGTCGAGGAGTGGGACATGACGCCACCGCCGGAAGGGATGATCCCGGCCACGGCTACGGAGGCGCAAAAGGAGGCAAACGCCCTGCGCCTGGCGGAGGAAGACCGGATTCGCAATGCCTACGTCGCCACTTTCCCTGCGGAGGAAAAGGCGGCGGCCCTGGCGGCCGAACTGTCGATTGACGCGGAGAAGACAAAGCAGATTCTCCCGAAAAGCCGCGGCAATTGGGCGGAGATCGAGACCTTCCTGCGCGACGCGCCGGCCGAGTTGCGTCCCTTAGCCCTGTCGCTCCTGGAAACGGTTTCGGAGAAAGACCTGCGCGACACGCCGGCTGCCACGCTCTTCGACCATCTGCATCACACGCCCGCCATTGCGCCCGGCCTCTGCCGCGACCTGCCGACCGGGGACCCGTTTTCCGCTACCGAGGCGGAACTGTTCCGGCAGTATGTCCTCAATCCGCGTGTGGCCGGCGAACTGCTGACGCCCTACAAAAGCTTCTTTGCAGAGCAGGCGCCGGCCGAGTTGACGGATTCCGCACGCAATAACCCGCAGACGCTGGTTGACTGGGTCGGCAGGCACGTTGCCGTAAGGGACGAACTCAATCCGCAGCGCATCCCCGTCATGCCGGCCGGCGTGTGGAAGGCACGCATGGCCGACGCCCGTTCGCGGCAAGTCTTCTTTGTGGCGCTGGCACGCAGCATGGGTATCCCGGCACGCATCGAGCGCGTGACCGGCAAGGCGCAGTATTACCGGAATCAGTGGATAGACGTTGACTTTGAAGCCGGCCGCCCCGGCATCGCCCGGCAGGGTTTTGTGACGGCCTCTTACTCGCCCGTCCCCGCGCTGGACAACCCGAAGTATTACACGCATTTCACCATCGCCAAACTACGTCCGAACGCGCAGTTGCAGACGCTGAACTTCGACCGGCGAAACGCCGCGGCCGACATGGAGCAGGGCGACTCCTGGGCCGGCATCCTGAAGCGCCCGCTGCCCATGGACGAAGGTCATTACCTGCTGACCAGCGGCACGCGCCTGGCGAACGGCAAGGTGCTGGCACGCGTGGTGTCGTTTACGGTGAAGGCCGGCGAGCAGACATCGACGGAACTGGTGATGCGCGAAAGTGCGGAGGATATCCGGGTGATCGGCAGCTTGGATCCCGAAGCCGTCTTCCGCCCGGCCGATGGCGGAGAGGAGCGGTCGATACTTAGCGTGGCCGGACGCGGCTATTTCGTAGTCGCGCTGCTGGCGGCGCGGCAGGAGCCGACCAACCATGCGCTGCACGACATCGCCCGGTTGGGGGAGGACTTCGAGCGTTGGAACAGGCGCCTGATTTTCCTCTTCAAGGACGAAGAGGCGTTGCGGCAGTATGACCCGAAAGAATTCGGCGCCCTGCCCTCCACCGTTACCTACGGTGTGGATACGGACGGACGCATCGCCGACATGCTGGCCGAGGCCTTGAAGCTGCCGGATGCTGCCGCCGACCGCTTGCCGCTCTTTGTCATTGCCGACTCGTTCGGACGCATCGTCTTCGTCTCTCGCGGATACACCGTCGGACTGGGCGAGCAGATGCTGAAAGTCATTCACAAACTATAAAGAAGATTCAAAGATTCAAGGATTCAAAAAAACAAGCCTATTGAATTTTTGAATCCTTGAATCTTTGAATCTTCTTTGATTCTTGGGTTCCCATAACATTTTGCCCTACACCCGGCGTCCCGAAAACCAAAATCCCGGTTCAGGATTCGATTTTCTTCCGCAGGCGGGCCAGATAGCTTTTCATGGCCTCCGTGTCCCGGCGGCGGATCATGTCCTGCAGGTCGGTCAGTTCGCGTTGGATACGCTCGATTTGCCGGGGAGTCCGGGGGTTGAAGAGGATTTCGGTGAGCAGGTAATCGTCTTCGGACATCAGTCCGCGGGCTATCTTCATGTGACGCCGGAAGGTGGTCCCGGGGGCATCCTGGTGAACCATGGTGGCGGCAAAGACCAGCGTGGAGGCGAAGGGGATACCCAACGAATAGGCTACGACGCGGTCGTGCTCCTCGAAGGTGTATTCGAAGACGTTCAGCTTCAGCCGGTGGTACTGGTCTTTGAAAAAGATTTTCCCCAGGTGGTCGCCTTCGCTGATGACGATCGTGTTTTCGTTCTCCAGGTTGCTCAGGTTGGCAAACGTGGGGCCGAACATCGGGTGGGTGGAGACGTACGGCAGGCCGCAGGTTTGGTAAAAGGCCCGGAGGTGGGTCTTGACCGAGGCCACGTCGGAGAGGATGCACCCCGGCTTGAGGAAGGGGCGTATCTCTTCGAACGCCTCCAGGGTGTGATTCAGCGTTACGCAGTTGATGACCAGTCCGGGGTCAAAGTCCCGGATTTCTTCGGCGGAGCGCATCCGGAGGGCGTTGTAGATGAAGCGCAGGCGTCGGGGGTCTTTTTCCAGTACGGCCACTTCGTGGTCGAAACTCAGCAGGTCGGTGAAGAACGACCCCATCTTGCCGGCGCCCAGTATGAGTATTTTCATCGGCTGCGGGCGGTTAAACGGTCATGAGGTTCATTTGCTGCCTGACGGATTCCTCGTGAATCTCTTTCATGATTTTCTCGATAAAGTCGGGATTCAGGTCCATGGCAGCGGCTGCCCTGGAGCGGTTTTCCAGGATCTCGCCGTAGCGTGGCGTCTGAAGGACGGGCATGTTGTGTTCCTTCTTGTAGATGCCTATTTCGCGCGAGATGCGCATCCGCTTGGCCAGCATTTCGAGCAGTCCCTCGTCGATGCCGTCGATTTGTCGGCGCAGGGCGGCGAGGTTTTCGGTGGTCTGGGTGGAGTCGCGGATCACCAGCAGGCTGAGGACATAGTCGAGCACGTCGGGCGTGATCTGCTGTGCGGCGTCGCTCCAGGCCTCGTCGGGGGAGCAGTGCGATTCGACGATCAGCCCGTCGAAGCTCAGTTCCATAGCCTGCTGGCAGAGTGGCGCGATCAGTTCGCGTTTGCCGCCGATGTGACTCGGGTCGCAGAAGATGGGCAGTCCGGGACAGCGGCGTCGCAGCTCGATGGGGATGTGCCACAGGGGCAGGTTGCGGTAGATTTTTTTGTCGTACGAGCTGAATCCGCGGTGGATGACGCCCAGGCGCCGCACGCCGGCGTCGTGAAGCCGCTGCATGGCGCCGATCCAGAGTTCGAGGTCGGGATTGACCGGGTTTTTGACCAGCACCGGCAGGTCGGTACCCTTCAGGGCGTCGGCCAGGTCCTGCATCATGAAGGGGTTGGCCGACGACCGTGCGCCGATCCACAGCAGGTCGATGCCGGCTTTGAGGGCTTCGAAGACATGGTCGCGCGTGGCCACTTCGGTAGCCACATACATGCCCGTTTCCTCCTTCACCCGCTTGAGCCATGCCAGTCCGAGGGAGCCGACGCCCTCGAAGCCGCCCGGTTTGGTGCGCGGTTTCCATATCCCCGCGCGGAAAAGTTTGATGCCTTTGGCCGCCAGGCTGTGTGCCGTTTTCAGCACCTGCGCTTCCGTCTCCGCGCTGCACGGCCCGGCAATGACCACCGGACGCTCTGTGCTCACGCCCGGCAGTAAAATTGATTCCAGTTTAAATTCTTCTTTCATATCCTTATACATTATACATTATTCATTCTCAATTCTCCATTCCTTTAGCTACCATTCGTAGCCGTTTTTCCCGAGCCATTCCCGGGCCTCTTCGTCTCCCAGTTGCGCCGCCTTCCGGAAATTCGTAACGGACTCCCGGCCTTTTTTCAGGTGGAAAAAGGCAACGCCCATGTTATAATACGCATCGGCAAAGTCGGGATTGGCCTTCACGGCTTTTTGATAGCAGGCGACGGCCTTCGCATATTTTCCCTCTGCGGCATAGACCACGCCCATGTTGTAGTACGCATCCTCAAGGCCGGGATCAAGCTCGACGGCTTTTTGGAAACAGGCGAGCGCTTCCGTATAATTTTCCAGGAAAGTGAACACCGTTCCCATGTTATAATGCGCCTCGACATAGCCGGGACGTATCTCGACGGCTTTTTGGTAGCAGGCGACGGCCTGTGCAAACTTTTCCGCCCGGCGGTAAGTCGTTCCCATGTTATAATAGGCTTCGGCATAGTCGGGATTGACCTCGACGGCTTTTTGATAGCAGGCGACGGCCTCCGCATAATCTCCCGAATGTTCATACACCGTTCCCATATTATAATAGGCCTCGGCATAGCCGGGATCCGTCTCTACGGCCTTGCGATAACAGGCAATGGCCTCCGCATGATTTCCCAAATCATCATACGCATTTCCCATATTGTTGTAGGCTCCGGCAAAGTCCGGTTTCAGTTCGGCCACTTTTTGATAGCAGGCGACGGCCTCCGTGTAATCGCCCACCTGATCATACGCATGGCCCATTGCGTAATAAAGTCCGGCGTCGTCCGGACGTTCGACGGCCGCCTGCCGGAGATGCCCGATCGAATCATAGACCGCAGCCGTGTCAACCGCATTTTCGCTTTGCGCCTCCCGGTTGTTCCCCACCTTGCAGCCGATGCAGGCCGCGAATAACACGACCCCCATAAGTGTCAAAAGTTTTTTCATCATTTTATTCATACTTAATTCCGTTTCATTCTTCTTATTTACCGTAAAATTCAAACCCCATTTAATAGAAAACAAATTAGAAACAGTCGGATCCAAACCATATTCAGTCGAAAATAAATTAGAAGCAGTTAGATCCGAACCATATTCAACAGAAAACAAATTATACTTTGCGCGGTATGGTTTTGTGCATTCGGGGAAGGTACCGAAAACTTGGGCGCTATCCATCCGTAAAGGTCTCAAAATACAAGGCCCTTGCCCTTCCTTGCTCCGCAGAACCGGC
>JAISOP010000113.1 GCA_031275525.1 Tannerella sp. | reverse complement strand
CCTCAGCCGGCTGTTGCGACCGGTGTCCAGCGCTTTCAATTGATTTTTGCCGCAGGCCAGGCTGTCCAGCTCCGGCTGTTGCGTGAGGTCCAGGACGGAGAGGTGGTTGCCGGCGCACTCCAACACCCTCAGCCGCGGGTTTTGGCTCACGTCCAGCTTAATCAGCCGCACCCGGTTGCACCTCAATACCTCCAACGCCGTGTTACGGCTCACATCCGTTGTGATCAAATTATTGCCGGAACATTGCAATTCCCTCAGCGCCGGATTCCGGAGGATGTCCAGCCGGTGGAGTTTATTCCGGGCACAATCGAGCGCCTTCAACTGCGGATGATAGCTCATGTCCAGCGTCTGTAACCGGTTGCCGCCGCAGTCCAGCGTTTCCAGCGACACAAAATATTCCAGTCCCTCGAGCGAGGCAATGTCCCGGTTTCCGCAACGTATTTCCTTCACCGCCCGCGCCTCGGCGCCGGAGAGCCGTCCGTCGCCGTCCGTGTCGAAATGCGCCAGCAAATACACCCGGAAGGCCGAGTCGGGAACGGTAATCATCCCTGCATACGTGCGGATGGCTTCGCGCCGTTGGGTTTCTTCAGCTATCCGGGCTTCTTCGGCCCGGCGCATCTCGCTGTAATAAGTTTCACGCGCCGGCGGCATCTTCTGCTCCGCCGGCGGCGGCTCTTTCCCGGCGACGGCTTCCTGGGCCGCCTCCACCCTTCGCACCTCCTTTTCCCCCGTTTGACTGTCCACCAGGTAAGCCGTCAGCGGGCCGTCCGGATAGCTCAGCCGTTCATACGCCACCCCCTTGATCAGGTATAGCCTCGCCAGGGAAGGCATTGCATTGCAATACAACCTTTTCAGGGACGTATTCCGGGTTACGTCGAGCGTCTCCAGGCGGTTGATGCTGCACTCCAGGCCGGTCAACGCCGTATTCCGGCCCACATCCAGCGTCCCCAGGCGGTTGTTGCCGCAATCCAAATCCGTCAATGCAACGTTATGTTCCAGCGCCAGCGTGTCCAGGAAGTTATGCCCGCAGTAGAGGGCCAGCAGCGCGTGGTTGGCCGTCACATCCAGCGCCCCCAGGCGGTTGTTGTTGCAAAACAGGCTTTCGAGGGCCTTGTTGCGGCTGAGGTACAGGGCCTCCAGTTGATTCTCGGCGCAGTTCAGCCAGCGCAGGGCGGTGCAGGAAGACATATCCAGGCTATCAAGCCGGTTGCTCCCCACGTGCAGGAGCGACAGCGCAGGACAATCGCCGAGGTGCAGCGCCTCCAGGAGGTTGTTGTCGCAAAGTACCTCCTCCAGCCCGCGGTGGCCGCTCATATCCAGCGTTCTAAGGAGATTGTTGCGGCAATGCACCTCGACTAAGCCCGGATGGTGTCGAAGGTCCAGCGTATCGAGCCGGTGGTTATCGCAGCGCAATTTCTTCAGCAACGGGTTACGGCTAAGGTCGAGGGACCTCAGGCCGCCCCGCTCCAAATAATTCGACCGCGAACAGTCGAGTTCTTCCAGCGCAGTGAAATATTCAATACCCTGCAACGAAACGAGCGGCAATCCCGTACATTCGATCACTTTCACCACCGCCGCTTCCGCACGGGAAATTTCCCCGTCGCCGTCCGTATCGAAGTGCTCCACCAGGTAAGCCCTGAAACAACTGTCGGGAATAACTATGTTTTGCGCCGTCACCGTTCCCCAGAACAAAAGGGCGCCTGCAAAAAGAACTCGATTTTTGTGTTTGTGCTCAACTTGAGCAGCGTGCTCCACGGGAAGGGAGCAGCGTGTTCCCCGGGAAGGGAATGGAGAATGGAGAATTAGTGGTTAGTGGTTAGTGGTTAGTGGTTAGTGAGGGTTAGCGTTTTCAATAACCACTAACCACTAACCACTAACCACTAATTTTCCATTCTCCATTCCGAAAGGGGGGGGGTCATTAAAACTCCGAGGTGAAATGGAACTTTATTTCCGGGAAATCCTGCTGCGCCATGGCCAGGACGTATGGCGAATCGGCCAGATAGACCTCCCTGCCTTCACGGTCGGAGGCCAGGTACTGCGCTTTGCGTTTCCTGAAGTTTTCCAGTACCGTTGCGTTTGAGCTTTCCATCCAGCAGGCTTTGTAGAGGTTGACGGGTTCCCAGCGGCACTGTGCGCCGTATTCGTGCAACAAACGGTACTGAATCACCTCAAATTGCAGTTGTCCAACCGTCCCGACGATTTTCCGGCCACTGAGCCGGTTGACGAACAACTGGGCGACGCCTTCGTCCATCAATTGCCCAATGCCTTTCTGGAGTTGCTTCGCCTTCATCGGGTCGGCATTTTCGATGTATTTGAACATCTCCGGCGAAAAGCTCGGCAGGCCCTTGAAGTGCAGGTGCTCGCCGGAGGTCAGGCTGTCTCCTATCTTGAAATTCCCGGTATCGGGCAGCCCGACAATGTCGCCGGCATAAGCCTCGTCCACGATTTCCTTCTTCTGCGCCATAAAAGCCGTCGGGCTGCCGAAACGCATCATCCGGTCGAAACGCACGTGTTTGTAGTTCGCGTTGCGCTCGAAGCGTCCCGAACAGATTTTCACAAAGGCAAGGCAACTGCGATGATTCGGATCCATATTGGCATGTATCTTGAACACAAAGCCGGAAAAAGCCTCTTCCTCCGGTTCCACCCGCCGTTCGAGCGCCTGCACGGGACGCGGCGAGGGCGCAATCTGTACGAAACAGTTCAGCAATTCCCTTACTCCAAAATTGTTGAGCGCCGAGCCGAAAAACACCGGGGCAAGCTCCCCCTTCAGGTAACTCGCTACCTCGAAGGCGGGGTAAACGCCGTCAATCAGTTCAACGGCAGAGCGCAACCTCCCGGCCGGTTCCGGTTCCAGGTACTTCTCCAACTCCGGACTCTGAATATCCCAGAATCCGATACTCTCCGTAACGGTCTGCTTGCTCGGCGTATAGAGGTCCAGTTTCCGGGCGTGGAGATTGTACACGCCCTTGAATCGCGGTCCCATCTCGATCGGCCAGCTCAGGGGACGCACCTTGATGTGCAATTCGGCTTCGACTTCGTCCAGCAGGTCAAACGGGTCTTTCCCTTCGCGATCCATCTTGTTGATGAATACAATCACCGGCGTTTGCCGCATCCGGCAGACCTCCATCAGCTTGCGTGTCTGCGCCTCGACGCCTTTGGCCGCATCGACGACGATAATCACG
Source organism: Tannerella sp. (assembly GCA_031275525.1). Classification (GTDB taxonomy): domain Bacteria; phylum Bacteroidota; class Bacteroidia; order Bacteroidales; family Tannerellaceae; genus Tannerella. Next base: position 2,188 of record JAISOP010000113.1, on the reverse strand, counting down.
CTGTCCACCGCCGTCAGCGTGCGGAACGTATCTTCCGCGAAATCCTGATGACCGGGGGTATCCAGTATATTGATTTTGTAGCCCTGATAGTCAAATGCCATGACCGATGTGGCGACCGAGATGCCTCTCTGTTTTTCGATCTCCATCCAGTCGGAGGTGGCTGTCTTCCGGATTTTGTTCGATTTCACCGCGCCGGCCACATGAATCGCCCCTCCGAAGAGCAACAGTTTCTCCGTAAGGGTTGTCTTTCCGGCGTCGGGGTGGCTGATGATGGCGAACGTCCTTCGCCGCTGTATTTCTTCCGAATAAATAGACATGGATTAAGCGTGTTGATGTGTTAATACCCGGATACAGTGTTGCAGGCTTGTTTCCCAGGCGGGGACTGCCGGCTGGTACGTCCGTTTTATTTTTTCCTTGTCCAGGAGGCTGCAAGCCGGGCGGATGGCGCGTGCAGGCCAGTCTCGCGCAGCAATCGGGCGTACCCGGCAGTCCAGCCCTGCGAGCGCCATGATCTTCACGGCGAAATCGTACCAGGTGCACCTTCCCTCGCCGGAATAATGATAGATACCGGGCACAAAGGCCGGGTGAGCCGTCACCGCCAGGATCGCCGCCGCCAGGTCACCCGCATACGTAGGCGTGCCTACCTGGTCGGAAACGACGCTTACCTCATTCCGTTCGCTGCCCAGGCGCAGCATGGTCTTTACGAAATTGGCGCCATACTCGGAATACAGCCAGGCGGTGCGGAGGATGACCGCTTCCGGGCAGGTCTGCTGCAGGGCCGTTTCGCCCACCAGTTTGCTTCGCCCGTAAACCGACAGCGGATTGGGCCTGTCGTCCTCGCGGTAAGGGCGCCCGGCGTAGCCGTCGAACACGTAGTCGGTGGACAGGTGAATCACCCTGACGCCCTCGGCCCGTGCCACTTCGCCGACGGTTCGCACGGCCTCGCAGTTGATGCTCATGCACGTTTCCACCTCGTCCTCCGCCCTATCGACCGCCGTATAGGCTGCGCAGTTCAGCAGCCAGCCGATTTGGTGGGCGCGGACCAATGCGGTCAGCCGGTCGGCATCGCGAATATCCAGCGTATCGACGTCCGTAAAATGAAACGTCGCTCCGCCGCAACCCGCCGCCTGGCTCCGGATCGCCTGGCCCAACTGTCCGTTGGACCCGGTTACTAAAATATTCTTCTTCATATATAACCCGTTTTTTTTTGAACTTGACACCCCTCCCTCGTCATCCACGATGGACGCCCCTCGTCGTACACCATGTACGAAACCTTTCTGCTATTTCGGCGCAAAGTTATGCAAAATTCCCGCCGGGGCAATACAATGGAGCATGGCGTGAGGGTGTGCCAAAAGTCCCTTTGAGCGCTTTTGTCATTGCAGGCTTGACCCGCAATCGCTCAAAAACAAGGCTTGTTTTCGGGGGATTGCGCGTCAAGGGCGGGAGGATGCGTTTTTTTGACACCCTTTGTTGTGTAAGATAGTTTGTTCTTTTTCTTGATAAAAAGAACCAAAAATCAAGGCTTCGTGCCCTTGCCGGCGTGGCGGGCTTCCGGAACAGCGCTACGGCGGGGCAAGTCCGCCACGTCACGCCAAGAGGCTATCTCAACAGCCTCTTGGGGGGGGGGTGGAGTTATACTTTGCGCGGTATAGTTTTGTGCATGACCGGCTCCGCGGAGTTCTCATTCTCAATTCTCAATTCCTAAAGATAGTCTTTCAGTTTGAGGCGAAGTGTTTTCAGGGATTGCGTGATGCGGTATTCCACTGTCTTGACGGAGATACCCAGTTCTTCGGCAATCTGGGCGTTGGTGGAGATGCCGAAACGACTGCGGACAAAAACTTCGCGGTAACCCTCCGGCAGTTCGTCAACCGCCTGGCGTATCAGGCTCGCCAGTTCGCCGGCCAGGTAGTAGTCGGGATCGTCCGTCCGGTCTTTCGTCAGTTCATACAGCCGGCTGTGAACCCGTTCGTGATAGAGGCGCTGTTTGATCGCATTCAGACAGCGGTATTTCACGGCGGCAAACAGGTAGGCTTTGAGCGAGGTCTCGACCACCAGCGCCTTCCGGTTTTCCCAGAGATGAATCATGTATTCCTGTACCAGTTCTTCGGCGTCCGCATCCGGAACATACCGGGAGGCATATTCGCACAGGGGGGAATAATAGCGGTCGAACAGTCTTTTGAAACTGTCC
>JAISOP010000066.1 GCA_031275525.1 Tannerella sp. | reverse complement strand
ACCTTCCACCGGGTTGAGCAGGACGCGCAGGGAATCTATGTCGGCGTAGAGTTTTTCCGTCACCGTCTTGAGTTCCTTGATAAACGTCCATGCACGCGTCAGTCCCCGGCAGTGGACGATCTTTGCCCGGACGCCGTCGCTGTAGGAGGTGGTAAACATGGGCGAGTAGCCGTTGAATTCGTTGATATCGCGGCTCAAACTCTCCAGTAAAAATTCGCCGATTACCGGCAAATCGCTAATGCTGCAATTGAATAATCTCTTTGTTTTCATCTTGCTTCATTTGTTTTGAAGTTGTTAATACTACCTGTTTTCTTGATACCATTCTTTTTTCTTCCGCCGTTCCTGCGTCAACATCCGCCGTTCCTGCGTCATCATCCACCGTTCCCGTGTCATCATCCGCCGTTCCTGCGTCATCATCCGCCGTTCCCGTGTCAACATCTGCCGTTCCTGCGTCATCATCCGCCGTTCCTGTGTCAACATCCGCCGTTCCCGTGTCATCTTTCGACATTCCCGCGTCATCATCCGCCGTTCCCGTGTCTGCTTCCGCTTTCAGTCAATAAAAAAATGATATACCAGTGAAAACATTGCAAAGGTATATCATTTCTTTCAAACAAATATAGATTTCGCGCAATTAATTACCGTCCGAATCGAAAATAAATGACAGGATAAAAACAATCGGTTTGCAAACAGGCGCCGAACAGGTTACTTTTAGGAACAGGTTACGGCAATCGTATATCAGACGGATAGCCGTAAAAGGTGTATAACTCATGTTACGCAGTGGCCCCGGGTTCCGACGGGAACACAACGCTTTTGGCGTTGCCCCGTGACCTTCTCTTTCAACACGGAGGCGCCGGGAACACGGAGGGGAAGGCGAAGCGAGTGACCGGGCGAACCCTGGGTGTGCTCCGTGTCTCCGTGTTAAAAAGGAGCTCACGGAGTAACGCCACAGGCCTTGTGTGGCCCCGGGGTCCCCCTCCGGACCGTCTCCACAAACGGTGCATGGGTCAGGATATTCCGCGGTGACATGTTTTCCGGTTTCATCTCTTTTCAATACTTTTGCCGAAAATATTATCATTATGAAAAAAACAGTTCTTTCCGCGCTCTTAATTTGTGCGATACCGGCCCTGGCCCAATTTCAGCAGGTAGACTACCGCTATGCTCCGCAATGGCATGTTTCATGTACCGGCCTGCCGGACGATACCTGCAAAACGCAAATTGGCCCTCTCGGCCAGTTGCTTGCCGACTACCGTAAAGGGGATTTTTTTAATTATGTGGGCGGATACGGCGCTGCCATACAGTTCCTTGCCGACGAAAACATGAAGTTTACCGGACAACGGTTATATTCCGCACGGGTGCCGCTGGTCATTACCGAAGCCTCCTGTGCGGGAATGAAGATTAGGCAGGAAATTTTTGCCGTAGCGCTGGATTACATCCGGAACCAAATCCCCGCGGACAGGGGGAACCGGGAAGATGTGATACTGACGACCATCTGCAATCCGACGAACCGCGAGCAGACATTGAATCCGGTATTGATCGTCAATGCCGGTTACGAAGAAAAGACCCGGGTGACCGGCCGTACGGCGCTTATCAACGGACAGGCCCGGCTAATTACCGGCCTGAGCCCTGTGCAGGTCAGGCAAAACCTGGCGGATTTCAATACCCTGATAAACCTGGAACCGGTAACGGTGGCTCCGGGCGAAACGAAGCGAATCATCGTGTTGTATGACAACGGACGTCCCTCTGTGCTGGCAGACAGGTTTGAAAGCGACGCGAACGCACTGTCCGGCCAAATCGGTGACATCAGAACCGAAATGATTACCTACTGGGAAACGGGCTCGGATATTCCTTACGGCCACATTTCCGTTCCCGACAGGGAAATTCAGAATCTCATAGACGCTTCGCTGCGGGGTATCTGGCAGGCGCGGGAAATCAAAAACGGCAAGATTGCCTTCCAGGTGGGGCCTACCTGTTACCGGGGATTATGGGTCTCCGACGGCGCCTCCCTGCTGGAAACCGCAACGATGTTTAACCGGGGAGCGGCTGCCCGCCAGGGCGTGGAATATACCCTGACTTTCCAGAAAGAAAACGGCAAATTCGAAATCATGGATTCGACCTACTGGAAAGAGAACGGCATTGTGCTGTGGACTTGCGTCCGTCATGCCATGCTGACGCAGGACAAAGCCTGGCTGAAATCCGTATGGGGCAAACTCCTGAAATCGGTGGATTTCATCAGGGAACTGCGCGCTGTAACCTTGACGAACAGCGTCCCCCTGGACGACGGACTGATTCCTCCGGGACAAATCGACGGCGGACTCCTGGGCGCTGAAGATAAAGCCGAATATACGAATATCTACTGGACCCTCTCGGGCCTGAAAGCCATGATACAGGCGGCCGAATGGCTGGGAGAAAAAAAGGACGCCCGAACCTTGCAGGCCGAATACGACCATCTCTTTGGGGCTTTCAAAAAGGCGGCCGAACGCGATATGGACACCGATGCGTTCGGCAATCGTTATCTCCCGATTCCGATGGACCCGAAACATCGCTCCCTCCCTCAACGCGCACAGTGGGCTTTTTGCCAGAGTGTCTATCCGGGACAAATCTTTCCGCCGGACGACCCCGTGGCTCTCGGAACCATGAACATGCTGCACGCCACCCTGCAGGAAGGCATGGTGATGGGAACCGGCTGGGCTATCGACGGTATCTGGACTTATTTTGCCGGATTCTACGGACATGCCTGCCTGTGGATGGGCGAAGGACGGCGCGCCTGGGAATCGCTGTACGCCTTTGCCAATCACGCCTCGCCTGTTTATAACTGGCGCGAGGAACATTCGCCGCGTGACCTCACGCCCAGCAAGTATGTGGGCGACATGCCGCATAACTGGGCAAGCGCACTCTTTGCAGGGCTTGCCGTACACCTGCTGGCGCTGGACAGGGGGAACGAACTGCACCTGCTCGAAGGATTCCCGCCCGAATGGCGGCAGCCCGGCATGAAAACAGCCTTGAAGGATATTGCTACCCCGTTCGGCAAACTGTCCTTCACCTTGCAGGTAAACGCCAGGGGCACCGAAGCGGCATTAACCGTGGATCCCCTGTCCGACCCCTCCTGTAAAGGCATCTATGTGCATCTGGGCAACTGGGGCGCAGCGGATGGCGCAAGCGCTTCTTTGCTGAAATTAGATGCAAAAAAATCAAATACGGTGACTGTGAAAATAAAAGAATGATTACTTCTTAAGTGCCTGCCGGCCGGGGAAGCGGTTTCCCTGTTAGACGAAAAGGGATGCGCATACGCGAAATACTGATCGCGCCGCTGCACGACCTGCAGGAAATACGGGGAAGATACATAAAAGCCGGTCTGCCGATGGGACGGCGGACAGGCTGCAAAGGCGGAAAACCGATGTGTTCAGTGCGAGATGACGATGTGCTGCGTGAGCGGCACACGGTCTGTGCCGTCGTGCACGTGCAGCGTGTAAATGCCGTCGGGCAGGCTGCCGACGTTCAGTTGTACGGTTCCGGCCTCGCCGGTGGTGGTCTGGAGAACCAGCATGCCCGTGAGGTTGTACAGACTGACCGTGTATGCCGGAGCCGACCCGGTAACCCTCTGCCGGCCCGCCGACGTCCCGGAAGACGCTGACGAGGCGGTCTCCTGCTGCTCCTCTTCCTCT
>JAISOP010000060.1 GCA_031275525.1 Tannerella sp. | reverse complement strand
CATGCGCGGCGAAAGCGTGTCGTCGATGGCCAGTTTGAATGTTTCCAACATGACGGCCTTCACCTCTTCCCGAATGGCCTCCAGTTCCTTTTCCGTGGCAACGCCGGCGCCCGCCAGTTCACGCTCAAAACCGGCAATACAGTCCTGCGCTTCCCAGGCTTCTATTTCCTCTTTGCTGCGATACGACGACGCATCCGAGGGCGAGTGGCCGCTGTAGCGATAGGTCAGGACGTCGAGCAATACCGGCCCTTTTTTCTCCTCCAGCAGCGCCTTTTTGCGGCGGTAGGCGTCGATGACGGCCAGGGGGTTGTATCCATCGACGCGTTCGGCGTGCATCTGTGCCGGGTTGACGCCGGCGCCGATACGGGCGGCCAGATCGTAGCCCATCGTCTCGCCGCGGGTCTGTCCACCCATGCCGTACTGGTTGTTCATGATGTTGATGATAACCGGCAAACCGCCCCGCATGTCGCCTTCCCAAAGTTGGGCGAACTGGTCCATTGCGGCGAAGGAAAGCCCTTCCCAGACGGGGCCGCGTGCCATGGAGCCGTCGCCGATATTGGCCACGACGATGCCCGGTTTGCGGTTGACTTTCTTGTAGAGCGCCGCGCCCACGGCAATGCTGCCGCTGCCGCCGACGATGGCGTTGTTCGGATAGATACCGAAGGGTGTGAAGAAGGTGTGCATACTGCCGCCCAGCCCCTTGTTGAAGCCGGTCGTTTTGGCGAAAATCTCGGCCAGCGCACCGTAGAGCAGAAAGCGGATGCCCAGTTCCCTGACGTCGTTACCGTGGTAGAGGGTTTTCACGACATTGACCGTGGCGCCGTCCCAAAATTCGTTCATGATGCGCTCGAGCACGCTGCCGTCCAGTTGCTGAATGGCACGCAGTCCCTTGGCAAGGATTTCACCGTGACTGCGGTGCGAACCGAAGATAAAATCGTTGACGTCGAGCGTGTAGGCCATGCCTACGGCGGCGGCTTCCTGACCGGCCGAAAGATGTGCGGGGCCTGGGTTGTTGTATTCCACCCCCTGGTATCCGCCGGTCGTCTTGACCAGTTGCAACATCGTTTCGAACTCGCGGATGAGGACCATGTCGTGATAAATGCGTACCAGGTCGGCCGGCGTGAAGCGTTTGCCGGCCAACTCGTCCTTTACCGTCTTACTGTATTGATTTACCGGAATGGGATTGAACGTAATCTCACCGGGTTTTCTGACCTGCTTAGGGTCGATGAATTGTACTTTTGGCATAATATAATTTTTAATATTGAATTCGTATTACCAGCGTTTCGCCGCCGGAGGTTTGAAGGGAAACGGCCACGGGAAAGCCCTCGGGACTGTAGTCGTAGTCATACTTCAAGACTTCGTGCCTGTCGTCCGGACTGTCGTCGATGGTCACTTCCGTGAGGTTGTTCGCATAGCCGAAAAACAGCGCCCTGTATGTCCCGAGCGCATAATGGCGTTCGCGATTCCAGTATGCGTAAAACCATAACGGGCAATCCACTTCGCTGAGTAAGCCGGGCGCGTTGTCATATTTATAGGTATAGGTGGCCACCACCTGCGAAGTCCCGATCTCGCAGACTTCTTCCCTCAACAGCTGCCCGGTCGAGGCGTCCCACGAAAAAAGCGAGCAGTAGGCGCCGTCGTATTCTTTCGTCCTCCCTTCTTTGCCGATGGAATAGACGCCGAGGTCCGTAATTTTTATCGGAAAATGATTAGCGTCAAGTTCGATTTCCTGCACGCGAAACATATCAGTCGCAGGTTCGCCGCCGCTTTCGACCGTGATTTTCCCGTTTTCTTCCCTTTTGAATCTCGTGTAGCCGTGGCCGTCCGCCACCTTCGGGTCTGTCGGACTGAACGACAGGGAGGCCAGTTCACCGTTTTCGTAACGAAACGCAATGGTTGAACCCGAGCCGTTTTCCTGCATCTGCACCAACCGGTTGCCCTCATAGGAAAAGGAGGCGCCGGAGTTGTCGCTACTCTTGATTTTGACAGGTTTGCCGGATGGCCTGCCCTCTTCTTCCCCGTCACACGAAAGGGTTCCGAGCGAAAACAGGGCAATGACCGAAATGTAAACAAATAACTTTTTCATATTGCCTGTAGTTAAGAAACTGTTTAAGTATAGAATAAAATATTGACTACCGGTTGTTCCTATTGATAACATTTCGTGTCTTTGTGATTATCAAGACCTAAAGAAAGATGATAAATTATCAAACAAACTTAACCGGTAGTCAATATGGCGCAATATTACAAATAATTGGCGACACTCGCAAGCGAACACATGAAGTAGGAACAATCTGCAACGCGCTGTTTTATTTCACCCGTTCGCCGTGTAAAGTATAAATGGTTCGGGAGACTTTCCGACACGCCGGCTGGGTGAGTTATTCATATATAAGAAGGTTTATTCGCGTAATTCGCGGACCAATGAGCATGGAAAATGTACAAAACCGGCTGTGAGCAGATGATGTCGCGACCGGCTAAAATACAATCCGTTAATGTTATATGCCGTTTTCCGGGAAAATCCGTATCTTTGCACTGTTTTAATTCAACACGAAAGAAGATTTGGACAAGAACAATTTTTCGAGGGAATATGCAGAAAAGCATACCCGACAGATTTTTGGAGCAGTAAGGCTAGGGATAGTTCGTCTGCTGTTATGGGTTTTTCTGTTCATGCTGACGGGCGTCGGCGGCCTGAGCGCCCAACATGTCACATCCGTATCGGGTATTATCCGGGATTCCCTCACCGGTGAAACACTTCCCTACGCTTCCCTTATTTTCAAGCATTCTACGATCGGCGCCATGAGCGACGACGACGGACGGTTCGAATTGCAGAACAACCGCGGACTCGATACGCTCACGTGCTATATTCTGGGCTATGACACAAAGGACGTCGCCCTCCGCCCCGGCGTGCGGAACGATTCGCTCGAAATCCTGCTGGCGCCCATTTCGATTCAGTTGTCGGAGGTGATCATCAAGCCCCGGCGCGAACGTTACAGCCGGCGCAACAACCCGGCCGTGGAGTTGGTGAAGAACGTCATCGCACGCAAGGACAGTAACCGTATCACCGACCGGAACGAGTACCAGGCGGAATGTTACCGGAAGGTGGCGCTGTCGCTGGACAAGTTCGACGTGGACTTTGAGAGCAACAAACTGCTGAGTAAGTTCAAATTCATCAAGAGCTACCTTGACACTTCCGAGTTCGACGGACGGCCGGTACTGACGCTTTCCCTGCGCGAGGAACTCTCGGACGTCTATTACCGCAAAAGCCCGAAATCCGAAAAGTCGATACTCACGGCCCGGCGCCAGAGGGGGGTGGACAAGACGCTGGACGAATACGGCACCCTTTCGGCTAACCTGGATGAGATATTGAAGGAAGTCAATGTGTTCGACAATAATATTTCGTTCCTGCTCAACAGTTTCGTCAGTCCGTTGTCGTCCACGCTGGGTATCGCTTACTACCACTATTTCATCACGGATACGGTAGAGGTGGGTGGAGAACCTTGTGTTGACCTGGCCTTCGTCCCCGTCAATTCGCAGAGCTACGGTTTCACGGGACATCTCTACATCACGCTGGACGGGAAATATGCCGTCAAGCGCGTCCACCTGACCGTGCCCTACCACATCAACCTGAATTACGTCAAGAACATCCGCATCGAACAGGATTTCAAACGGATGCCGGACAGTCTCTGGGCGCTGGACCGGGACAACACGTTTGTTGTCTTCTACTTCGTGAGCGGCGGCCAGCAGCTTTACGCACACCAGTTGAGGAGCTACGACCGCTACCGTAGCGAGGTGGCCGGACGCGATTCCGTCTTCAGCCTGCCGGGCGAGATGCATGTGGCCGCGGGCGGACTGGCACAGCCGGACTCCTTCTGGGTCAAGCGCCGCCACTTCCCCGTCAGGGAAAAGGAGAACGCCATCGACAACCTCATGGCGCAGTTGCGCGGAGTGCCCGTCTTTAATGTCTTCATCAAGACCGTCGAAATACTGGTGTCGGGCCTGGTGCCCATCAACGAGAATCACGATGAGAACAAACTCGACTTCGGCCCGATGAATACGATCTTCAGTTCCAACGAAGTCGAAGGCTTCCGGATGCGCGTCGGCGGCTATACCACCGCCCATTTCCATCCGCACCTCTACCTGGGGGGCTACGTGGCCTACGGGATGAACGACCGCCGGTGGAAATACCGTGCCCAGGCAACCTACAGCTTCAACGACAAGGATTACCACGAACGGGAATCGCCGGTCAACAACCTCAGTTTTGCCCACGAATACGACCTCTACACGCCGGGACAGGAGTTTCTTTTCACCAGCAAGGATAATATGTTTGTGGCGCTGAAAGTGGGCAAGGCCATCAACAAGATGGCCTACCTGCGTAAAAACCGCCTTCAGTATGAAAAGGAATGGCTGAACGGAGTGACGTTCAGGACCTGGTTGCAACACCAGGACAACGAAGCCACCGGCTCCCTGCGCTACATCCTCAAGGACGACCCCTATCAGTACACCCGTATCCGTCACCTGCAAACGGCCGAATGGGGCGTACAGTTGCGTTATGCGCCGGGCGAGCGGGCCTTCAACAGCCGGTCGGGTAAAGGTTCCCTCTTCAACCTGTCGAGAAACGCGCCGGTCTTCCTGCTCACCCACCAGACCGGCTTCCGCCTCCCGGGCTTCGGCGACTACCCCTACAACCGTACGGAAGCCAGCGCCTCGAAACGTATCTGGCTCTCTTCCTTCGGTCATATCGACGCCAACCTCAAAGCCGGGAAGATATGGGACAAGGTGCCTTTTCCCCTGCTGATTTTGCCCAATACCAACCAGTCCATCACCATCCAGCCGGAGGCGTTTCACCTGATGAACGCACTGGAATTTGTGGCCGACCGCTATGTCTCGCTCGACGCCACCTACTACCTCAAAGGCTGGATCCTCAACCGCATCCCCCTGATCAACCTGCTGCAACTGCGCGAAGTGGTTTCCTTCAGCGCCATCTGCGGCGACCTGGCCGCCCGCAATAACCCGGCCTCCGCCAACCACCTCTTCCTCCTGCCCGAGGGCGCCTATCCGCTGGTCGGACAGAAACCCTACATGGAATGTAGCGTCGGACTGGAAAATATCTTCCGTATCTTGCAGGTGAACTACTACCGTCGCCTGAGCTACCTCGACCATCCCGGCATCAGCCGTTCCGGTTTCCGCATCGCCCTGCGCTTCTCGTTCTAAGGGTAGTCCGCGAATAAATCCTCCTGTACACGAATCATTCGCGGACATTCGCGTTGATTCGCGGACTACCTCCCTTTTTCAATGAGGGCGTATGCGATACGCCCCTACGACCCCATTCTCCATTCCTCCGAATGATATGCCTGCCAATATAACTTTTTATATCGGCAAGTATGGAAAATTATATCGGCAAGTATGCGCAGACAGATGAATTGATAAGGAAACCTCTAAAAACACACGTTTGCGTATAATCCGATTGGAAGTATGCTTCCATTCCGATTGGAAGTATGCTTCCACTCCGATTGGAAGTATGCTTCCATTCCGACCGGAAGTATGCTTCCATTCCAATTGTCCGTATGCGGACAATCCGATTGTCCGTATGCGGAAGATCTGATTACCCGTATGCGGACAATCCGATTACCCGTATGCGGACAATCCGATTACCCGTATGCGGACAATCCGATTACCCGTATGTGTATAATCCGATCATACGTATGCGTATTTTCCGATCATACGTATGCGTATTTTCCGATCATACGTATGCGTATAATCCGATCATACGTATGCGTGAGGACAAAAACAAATAGACAGCCTCCTGTTCCCTAACCCGGGTCACATGCGCGGTCAGCCGGCACGCCGGGTTTCCGCTCTCTGCAAAGGGGATTGTACCAGTATCGCAAACCACTTCTTTCCGGGCGCCAAGATGAGTCTGCGAATTACGCAAATAAGTGTGAATAAATCCTCCTGTACACGCATCCTTCATTTCAGCATTCGCGGACCTTCCCGGCTTCCGGAAACCCGGATTGCCCGCGAGACAGGAATTCCCCCAATGTCCCATTCCTCCCCCTTTGTGTTCTTTATTTCTTTGTGGGAAAAAAAGATAGCAAGATTGGACAAACTCCGGAAAAGAGGGATGCGTTATATTTGCCGCGTCTTAGGGGTCGGAAGAAACAGGGTCTGGAGAGGCCGAAACAGTTGTGGATTCCGGAACTTAGAGGCGATAATAAGATAATATACATACATTATGAAACAACTTTTTACTATATGGAACCACCACCGGGAGAAGAGAGCTATGAAAACGATCTTCGCGGAAAGACTCCCGGTGTGTTGCGCGGTGCTGGCTGTTTGGATGGGAATCGCATGGCAGCCGGTGACCGCGCAACCTTATGCCGGAAATGCGCGGCAGGCGGTAGGCAACAAAGTCTTCTTCGGGCAGTATCCCCAGACTTTTTTAGGGTGTACACAGGGAAAGTTTTATATCCCCCAGCCCACAGCCCCCTATGTCCTGAAGCCGGACCACCGGCACCGGGACGGACAGAATCCGCCTCAGCCCCACCAATCCTACTTTGCGCTGGAGGCGGTGACCTGGCGGGTGCTGGCCGAAAATGCCCAGGGCCTGCTACTCGTTGCCGATCCCATACTGGATTGCCGGCCCTATCACAGCTCCGCCGCTTCGGTGACCTGGAGCGGTTCGACCTTGAGGGCCTGGCTGGGAACCGATTTCTTCAACGGTTCGACCTCGACGCCGACGCAAACCGATTATTTTTCTGCCGATGAACGAAATGCGGTCGTACACTCGTCCGTGGCCAATCCGACGGTGGGATTCGGGAAAGACCCCGACGGCATCACCACGCAGGATTATGTCTTCCTGCCGGCGGCAGAAGACAGCGCGTTCTTTGCCGGCGCAGCCGGCCGCCAGGCGTTCAATACGGATTATGCCGCGTCCTACGAAAACACGGCCGACCCGTGGAACGTCGCGGACAGTTGGCTGCTGCGCACCCACAGCGCCGGCCCTTTTGCCGGATATGCGGCGTATGTGGAGGCGAGCGGCGCGGTCAATACCTTTAGCGGCTTGAGCAACGGCCTGCCGGGGCGCATCCGTCCGGCGCTGCATTTGTCGAAAGAGGCGGTCGTCCTGTTTTCGGATGCGAACAAACCGGCCTTTTCGCCGGGCGCAGCCCTGACCGCGGTTACTTCGTCCGTCTCCGGCACGCTGAAGCTGACGCTGGCGGGTGGCGGGCTGACGCTCGCTTCGTCCGACCAGGGAAGTTATAAGAATACAACGGCAGGGAGTACGTTGCCGCTGAACTATTCGGGGCTGAGCACGGGCGCGGGACGGTATCTCTCCTGCGTGCTCGAGCAGCAGGGCGGGAACACCCTCTATTATTCAAAATTAGTGGAAGCGACGGCCGCCTCCGGGACGGTGAATCTTCCGGTCCCGTCCGGCCTGGCCAACGGCGCGTATGTACTGAAACTCTTCTGCGAAGCGCCGTCTGCCGGGACGCAGACGCCTGACCTGGCGAGCCGCCCGGTTGTCATTCACCTGGGTATAGGCCCGGCTACGGCGCCCCAGATTGCCACCCCCTCTTTGCCGGACGGCTTCGTAGGGGTGGCCTACGATACCCTCCTGGCTATCTCCGGTACGCCGGCGCCCGCCCTGTCCATCGCCAGCGGCAGCCTGCCTCCGGGCCTGGCGCTGGAAGCCAACGGACGGCTACACGGGACGCCTGCCTCGACGGGCACCTTCACCTTTGAGGTCAAAGCGGTCAACGGAGGCGGAAGCAACGCGAAATCCTATACGGTGACGGTCCATTCGCCGGCCGCCCCCTCTATTACCGCCCCACCGGCCGGAGCGCTGCCCGACGGGATACTCGGAACCTCCATTACACCTGTTTCCCTTACGGTGACGGGGACTCCGGCGCCGACGCTTTCCATCATCTCCGGTAAATTACCGGAAGGCTTGACGCTGGATGCGGCAACCGGAACCATCCAGGGAACGCCGCTGAAAGCCGAATACGCCGGCTTTACGATACAGGCCGCCAATGCGCTTGGCGTGGATGCAAAAACCTGGTCGATGACCATTCGTTCCACCGGCCCGGCTGTGGCGCCGAAAATCACGACCCCGGCCGATACGCTTCCCCTGGCATACGTCAACCTTCCCTACTCCTTCAAGATAGAGGCTACGGGAACGCCGGCGCCGACCTTCGACATCAACGTCCCCTTACCGGCCGGCCTGAGCTTTGATGTGACCGCCGGGACGATCAGCGGGACGCCCTTGCTCCCGGCTGCCGGTACCTATACGACCTTCACCGTGACGGCCAGGAATGGAACCTCGCCGGACGATACCGCTACCTATATATTACCTGTCGCCTATACGCTGAAGCCTCCGGCGCTGACGCTGACGCCGGCCATCACGGTGGCCGGAAACGATCCCTTCGGCATGACAGCCACGTTCGACGTGCCGGTATCGGGACTGACTGCGGCCCACGTGGTGGTGAACCACGGAACCGTTTCCGCCCCGGCCATGTCCAATCCTTCGGGAACGCCCCCGCGTGCTACCACCTGGACGTTTTACGTGACGCCCGACCCCGGCGCCCCGGACGGCACGGTGATGGAAATCTTCGTGCAACAGGGCGCTGCGAAGGACGAGCATGGCGCTGCTACCTATAAAAATTCCGATACGACGCGGATCACCTATCGTACCGATGTGCCGGTCATCCGGTTCGGCCCGGCGGACGGCAGCGTATTCCTCTCCAGTGTGAACGAATTTATCTTCGACATCCTTCCCTATGGCTCGGGGACGGGCGCCGGCCTTTTCTTCGTGGACGGCGCCGCCGCCACCGCAGCCAATCTCGCCGGCCTGCTCGAAATCCGCCGCAACGGGGCGCTTTATACCGGATGGACGCTCGAACTCCGCGGCAACCGCGCAACGGTTTCCGGCTCCTTCGGACAGGGCGACTATACGGTCCTTGTCCGGGGCAACCGGCTGACCAATAACCTCGGTAAACGGGCGGTGCAAAGAACGCTTCACTTCTCGGTACAAGTGTCGAAAGACTGGTACGAGGGTTGCCGGCAGTCTTTCAGCCTGACCTATCCGGCCTCCACCTCCGACCGCCGGATTAGTCTCTCATACGTGGGGCTGTCAGACTACCTCGTTGCGCCGGATGGCGGCAGCCTGCCTACGCAAATGAGGCTGCCGGCCGGACAGACGGAGGCAACTTTCTCGTTTGCCACCCTCGCCGTGCCGGCTGAAAGGGCCGGCGACTCGGTGGGCATTGTCGTCACACCGGACGGTTTGCCGACCGCCACCTACTGGTTCCGCTTATACAACCGTCCGACGGCGGACGACATCGTTTATATCCTCCCCACCACCCGGTATGCCGGTTATTTTGAACTCTTGAGAGGCGGCTCGCCCCATTTGCAGCGCAGTTTCGACGACGGCGCACACTGGGTCAATGCCCACTCGCCGGCTTCCGCGCTCGAACTCTCGAACGCCGGGCGGCAGATCCTGTTCCGCGAGCCGGACGGCTGCGAGACGATTGCCATCCAACTGGAAACGGGTATCAGCACCACCATTCTCAGGCCGGTGACGCTGCCTGAGGCGGCGCACATCGAAACCCGGCCGGCAGCCGGCGTCCACCAGGTCTTCAGCGGGGCGGACTTTGTCTTCCACGTAAAACTCACCGGGCCGTATGCCGGCATGAAACCGTCGGTAAGCACCGACCGGCCTGTGCCCGATTCCATCGGCACGGTGGTCGAACGCCTGGACGACGGCAGCTACGAGGTGCGCCTGCGCGCCGTGCGCCAACCGATACACGTCACCTTGCAGGCCGCCCCCATTACCGGGAACGCCGACCTGGAGGCCACGCGCGTCTGGGCTTCGGGCGGACAACTGTACATCGCTTCCCTGCGCGACGACGAAGCGAAGATATACACCCTGTCGGGGATGCTGCTGAAAAGCCTTCCCCTGAGGGCAGGGAAAACCGTTCAGACCTCCCTGCCTCCGGGGGTGCATGTCGTCCGGCTGGATCGCGGCGGCGTCTTCAAGGTGAACGGATTATTTTAAACCATAAAAGAAAGAAATGATGAAATCAACCACACAACTATTTAGCCGGAAAGGGTGCAGGAGGATGGCGAGTATCGGTATATGGGCCGCCATGCTGTGCCTGTTCCTTCCGGAAGGAAAGGCGGCCACCATCTTAACCCCGGGAAGTACGACGTCGCTGAGCGGCTCGACCTCGTTCCCGTTAATCATCATGGCCGACGGCACCTATCGAATCAAGGGCGGCTTCGACGGCACGCCGGCCTCGATGGCCGATGCGGGGAATACGCATGGCATCGAAGTGGCCAGCGGGTTGAAAAAGGTTACGGTGATCCTGGAAAATGTCGGTCTCCAAACTACGGGTATGGACGCCTGCGCCTTTTTAATCCAGGGGAATCCGAGTGCAGACAAGGGCACAACCGATGTGAGCGACACCCAGCCGTGGAGTTCGGTAGTAACGGTGAAGCTGGAAGGGGAAAACTACCTCTACAGTTGCAGGGGCGTCCGGTCCGGCAGCAATGTCGACGGTCGCCGGGCCGGCCTGGAAGTCTGGAAAGGTTCGACCGTCTATATCGAAGGGCCGGGCAAACTGACAGCCCGGAGCACGGACTCGCGCGACTATTACGGCAATTCCAATCCGGCCAACCCGAAAGGGCCTTACGATGTGGTCAAAGACCCCTTCATGGGTTACGGGCCGAAGAGCAACCCCGCCACCGGCGTCGAGGAATTGCCCGGTAACGGCAGCGCCGCCGGCATCGGCGCCGGCAATTTCGGCGGCAGCGGCGGCAACGTAGTCATCCGGAGCGGCACGGTCATCGGTATTGCCGGGTCACACGGCGCGGGTATCGGCGGCGGATGGACAAACAATAACGCCAGCCAGGCTTATTTTACCGTCTTGATTTACGGCGGGCACGTGGAATCCTGGGGCGGAGACCACGGCGCCGGCATCGGCGGAGGCTGCGGCGCCTCCGGGAGTGTGGGAACCATCCTGGTGCTCCCTCCTGCGGAAATCTCCGCGGCAAGCTATAACGCCAGCTTGGCCCAGTTAGGCGCGATGAATACGGTCGTTTATATCGGTGATACGACCACGACCAAGTTTACCGTTTATACGGAACCGGACGCGAGTACGGGTAAACGGCGGAACACGACCATGTACCTGGATTTACACGACAACGCGGCAGTGAATGCGGCCGTGACCAGCCTGGCCCCGGAACTCGACCCCCGCCGGCTCTTCCTGGGTAACACCAGGGTGTATCCGGACGCGGCGCTTTTCCCCGGCAACAGCGGCGAAAGCGGACAGTATATCCTGCAACAGTATGCGACGCTCTCCCTCCCGGTCACCTTCTTTACGGACGCCAAAAACGACCGGGGCTTTGAGTATGTGGCGCAAACGGCTACCATTGTGTCGGGACTTCAGGTGGAACTTCATGCGCCGACGTTTCTCCCCGTCGTGGAAGTAAAGGAATACACCACCTCGTTGCCGGGCGACACCAGCGCGTTGAAGTTAGGCTATACGCCTGCGGAAGCCTTGACCAAAGCGGTGATGCTGACGTTCAGGAACGCGGGAAACCAGAAACTCTACCGCCCGTCTATTCAACTGATGGCGGATGACTATACGGATGTGAACGGCGGTTCGCTGAATGCAGCTATCCGGGCGGCGCTGAGCAGCGCCCTGCAAAGCGATACGAGCGGCTCCTACCTTCCCGCCGGGGCGACCTTCTCGATGAAGGCCGTATTGATGCCGGGCAAGCCGGTGGGCGAATATACGGGATACCTGCGCTTTGATGCGGAAAACGTACCGCCGGAGCTGATTAAGCAGGTTTCCTTTGTAACCCGCGTAGTGGAATTGCTGATGCCGCCGCCGGTACTGACACCCTCCGTCAGCGAGACCAATGCCGCACCCTTCAGCGTGCAAATGAAATTTGACCGTCCCGTATCGGGGCTTACCAATGCAGACATCCAGGTGGTTGCCGCCACGGGTACGGTATCGGGCATGACCCCTTCCGGCACGGCGCCTTCCGATACGTGGACCTTTACCCTCACGCCGGCTGTTCCTCCGCTGACCAACGGCCGCAACATCCAGATGTATGCCAAAACCCATATTGCGAGCGACCGGAACGGGGCAAAAACATCGGCTCCCTCGGCCGTAGCCAGTGTGATGTTCAACGTGAACACGCCTTATCCGACGTTCCACTTCAACTACGACTGGCCGGCTGACAGCATCTTCTTTACCTCGCAGACGGAATTTACCTTTACCCTCGTGACCAATGGTTCCAAAAGCAACGGTATCGCCGACGAGATTTATGATACCGGGGGCCTGGCTGCCGGCAATATCATCAACAGTACAAGCATCGACAGTTTGATTGAAATCAGCAAAAACCGGTCGGCGCTCCCGGACTCCTTGTGGACGGCTACGGTCGAACCCGGGAATCTGGTACGGGTCACTACGGTATCTCCGTATCAATTTGATAACGGCGACTATGTGGTAAGGCTGAAACCCGGCGTGATCCGGAACAACCTCTCGAACCGGATGGAAGAAAAGTTCGGCGCCTTCAAGGTGAGAATCCCCCGGCTCAAAGCCGGCGCCGGATGCACCACCCCCGGCGATCATACCGGTTACGGGATCGAACTTATCCCGGATACGCCGGATTTCCGGGGTGGCGAAGTGACGCTGGTCATCGTCGGCGAACACCTGCAACATGCGGACAAGGCTCATGCCCTCGAAATACGGCTGCCGGCTTCGCTGGGCGGCGGAAAGGTATATCCGCGGGTCACAGCCGCCGGCGACTCGGCCTTCTATACACACACCCTTCCGTGGAACAACAAAGCGGTCGAGGAAGTGTATGAGTTTGAAATATTACTGTTCGGCAAACCGGCGCCGGGCGGTTCGGACTGTCCGAAGCCGCCGGTCGCAAAGGTGAGGCAGTCGGCCGCTCCGCCCGTTCGGCTGACGCCGCCCGTATGCAGTAGCTGTCCGCCCGGGTCTTCCTCGAGCGAATGGTTCGAGGGTTGCGAAAAGACATTCACGCTAACGGTTCCCGAAACGGGTTCCGACCGGGAAGTAACCATTACTTACCTGGGTTTGGCGGAGAAATACTTGGTGGCAAAGGACGGCGGCCAGTGGAAAAAACTGATACTGCCGAAAGGCGTTACGGAACTGAGCCTCACGTACCGGACACTGAGAGTGCCCGACAACCGGGAGGGCGATTCGGGAGCCATCGTCGTATCGACGCCTTCCCTGCCGAGCGATACGTCCGTCCGGTTCAAATTCTGGAACAAGCCGGATTTGAGTAACCTGGTCTATTATCCGCGCACCACCCAGTATGCAGGCCTGCTGGAACTTCATATCCGCGGTGGTTCGCCCGGGCTGCTGCGCAGCTTCAATCACGGCCACACCTGGGAGAGCGCCTGGCTGCCGGTCACGCCGCTTCAGATTTCCAACCTGGAGGAAGTCATTCTCTTCAGGGAACCGGAAGGCTGCGATATGACCGAAGCCCTGTTGCCGATTGGCGGAACCGGAGATCCAACCATTGACCGGAAGGTATCTATCCCCGTTTACGAGCACCTGTCCACCCATCCGCAGCCCGGAGAACATTTCGTGAGAAGCGGGAAGGATTTTGTGCTTACCGTGACCTTGAGCGGCCCCTACGTGAACGGTGTGCTGAGCGCCTCGACCGACCGCCGGCTGTCGCCGGATGAAGTATATGTCACGCCGCTGGGCAATAACGTATTTCGTGTACGGATACCGGCCATACGGGAAAATATCCAAATATTCTTCAAGGTAAACGGGGTCGATGTTCCGATGGGTAACGAACAGATCGAACCGACCCGGATATGGACTGAAGGCGGAAACGTATGCATAGCCTCCACCGGCGGCGGCGAAGCGAGGATTTATATGTTGACGGGAGCGCTGGTAAGGTATTTCCCGGTCATGGCGGGCAAAACCGCCCGGATCCCATTGGGTGCGGGATTTTATCTGGTTGAACTCAACGGAGACATCCGTAAAGTCGCCGTACGTTAAAAAAACGGCTGCGAAGCGGAAAAGGTACAGGTACGGGACAGCGTTGCCATTGTTGGCAGCAACAGGGTGATCATGATAAATGATGAATAACGAATGATTCTTCCGGCTTCATTCTCGACGTTCTCAACCCTGCGTCCTGTACCTTCTTTTTTTGAGGCGCCATGAATTTGGCGCCTCCCTTTGTCATCCATTCGCCATTCCCTCCCTGCGGCCTGCGGATGAAGAGGCTGTCCCCTTTCTCAAACCGCTCTGTATCAGACCGCCATTATCTACGTCGGCGTAGATGCACTATCTACGTCGGCGTAGATGCATTATCTACGTCGGCGTAGATGCATTATCTACGTCGGCGTATATGCATTATCTACGTCGGCGTATATGCATTAGGTATGTCGCCATACATGCATTATGTATGTCGCCATACATGCATTATGTATGTCGCCATACATGCATTATGTATGCCGCCATACATGCATTATGTATGCCGCCATACATGCATAAGGTTCTTGGTGGTTCCGGTGTGAACAGGCATTCGATGCGGCGATTCACCCTTTCTCC
>JAISOP010000068.1 GCA_031275525.1 Tannerella sp. | reverse complement strand
AAAAGGTAACAGAATACAGGTGATACTGGAATGTACGGAGCACAAGGCAAGCGGCCTGCCCGGCATGTCGCGGTACATCACGACGAAGAACAGGAAAAATACAACTGCACGTTTGGAGTTGAAAAAGTATAATCCTGTACTCAAAAGAATGACGGTCCATAAGGAAATTAAATAATAGGAGGTCTATCCCATGGCAAAGAGAGCAGTTGCAACGTTTAAGAAAGGTGAAGGACGCACTTATTCCAAGGTGATTAAAATGGTTAAGTCGCCGAAAACCGGTGCGTATGTTTTTCGGGAAGAAATGATTCCGAATGAAGAGGTAAAAGATTATTTTACAAAATAATTGATTGTATAGATTTTCCATAATTCGGTAGAGGGTATTCGGTTTTTCGATACCCTCTTTTTTATTTTAATGAGGTGAAATTCCTTTCGCCAAGTCCGGAACAACCCATGCAGGAGAAATGATAAAACGAATCTACCAATTGCTTTTCAGTGGCAAACAGCGTATCAAAAACCGCTTGCTGTTTAATAAAATGTTATCCGTGTTTTACTGGGGAAATACGTATGATTGCAATTGTTGCGGTAAATCATTCCGGAAATTCAAATCCAAAGGAACCGTGCTGACGAAACGGAAAAATGCCGAATGTCCTTATTGCGGTTCGCTGGAGCGGGGACGAAACCTGTTATTTTACATCGAAAATGAAACGGATATATTAACGGCACAACCGGCCATATTGCATTTTGCTCCCGAGTGGTGTTTATTGCCTGTGTTGAGAAAAACCGGCAACCCGAATTACCTTACGGCAGATATCAATCCCGATTTTGCCGACCGTCAGGTGGATATAACGGATATTCCCTTTCCCGACCAATCATTTGACTATATCCTTTGCTTTCATGTTTTAGCTCATGTCCCGGACGAGAAGAAGGCGATTGAAGAAATGTACCGGGTATTGAAGCCGGGGGGTACGGCGCTGGTTGCCACGCTCATTGCCCCGGATCACCCACACACGTTTGAAACAGACAAGGCGGATACACCCCAGCAACGTTTGCTGTATTATTCCGAGCCGGATATGCTCCGCCTGCACGGCGCCGATTTTGACCGGCGGTTAATGCAGGGAGGGTTCAAAGTGGAAGTGATTGATTATCCTTCTATCCTGGGAGAAGAGATGAAAAAGAAATATGCCCTGGGAGACGGCAGGCGCGAGTTGATTTTCCGGTGTACAAAAGAAGAGGGGCAAGCCCCGACTGCGATGGTGTACAAACGTAGAAGATAGAAATCCTCATAGACGGCGCATTTCCGGTGCACGGTATTCCAACACTTTTTTCTTAACCATATCCTTTCCTGTCTTTCGTCCTACTCTTTTGCTTCACTTGATGACATTGCAAAACGACGCTGTACGGCAACCGTTGCCGGTACAGTCATTCACCTTTACCGTCCGTAAAGAGCCTCACGCAGGCGCCTGAGCAGTTCCGGCGTCTGCGTTGTTTTTGTTTTTGCGTGCTTACGTATGCGTGAGTTTTATCCTGAGAGAATCTCTAAAGAAGGGAGAATGGAGAATGAGTCATCGTCGCATTCCATTCTCCCTTCTTTTTCATTCCAGGTAGTTCAGTACCTGTCCGCTGAGTTGCAGCAGGGAGATTTCGCAAAGTTTGATATTGTATTCGGCGATGGAACGGCGTTCTTCGGCTTCGAGCAGGCTGTTCTGCGCCTCCCGCAGTTCGATGCCCGCCAGATCGCCCAGGCGGTAGCGTTCGATGGCGATGGTGTAGTTCTCCTGTGCCACAACCAGGTTTTCTTTCTCCAGTTCCCACAGTTCCAGGTTGTTTTTGTAGGCCATCCAGAGGCTGGAATGGCTGGCGCGGAGCGAAAGCTCCAGCTGCTGCATGTGCAGCTGGCTGTTCTGTATCCGGATGCGTGCGTTGCGCTGTTCGCGGCGGCGGTTCTGGCCGTCGAAGAGGTTGAAGCCGACGGTCAGGCCGTAATTGAAACCCGGGCGGTGCTGCAGATCCGTCGCGCCCAAGTCCGTCCGGGTACCGGTGTAGCCGTAGCCGGCGTTGAGCCGGAGGTAGGGATAGTTCCGGCTCAGGGCCTTCCGGTAGTCCAGTTCCGAGAGGGTTTTGTTTCGGGCCGAGGCCAGGAGGGAGGCGTTGCTGCTCAGCATGTGGTCGCGCAGGGAGTGTTCGTCCAGCATGGTGTTGACGTCGATGACCGAATCGCGGATGCGGATGTGGCGATCCACCTCGTCCAGCGCCATCAGTTCGTTCAGCCGGACGCGGGAGGAATGAAGCGCCTCAAACTGGGTAAGGAGCATGGAACTGTCGGCGTTGAAGTCCACCTGCGCCTGCTGCAGGTCCATGCGCGAGACGGAGCCGATCGAATAGCGCTCTTCCACAATCCGCAGCCGCTCCCTGGACAGGCTGACGGCGTAGCGCAGGTTCCGGAGCCGGATGGTCTGGCGCACCAGGTTGTAATATTCACCGGCGATGCCGGCGATAAAGTCTTCGACGGTCATGCGCGTATTCAGTTCGCCCATCCGCTGCAATTCCTTCAGGCGGGCATACTCGGCCTGGATGCCGAAGCCGTCGAAGGCCGTCCAGTTAACGGTTAGCCCCGCTTCGGCCGTTTCCGTGCCGACGCCCGTCAGGTGTTCCGTGCTGCCGCCGTCGGCCGGGCGGTTTTGGTAGTTGTAGACCGTGCCGCCGATGGCCGCGTTCAAATCCGCCGTCGGCAGGTAGCCGGCGTTGCCGCGGGTGGCGTTGCCGGCCGCTATCCGTTCTTCATTGCGGACAATCCGGATGGAGTAGTTATGCTCCAGGCCGGTCTCGATACACTGCTTGAGGCTGTATACGTCCTGCGCGTATCCTGCGGCGCAGCCTGCGGTCAAAACGGCCGTCAAAACAATTCGTTTCATTTGCTTTCCTTTCTGGTTTTCAAGTTGGTTGAGATATAACTGTACATGGCCGGGACCACGTAGAGGGTCATAAAGGTGGACAGCAACATGCCGCCCACCACGGCTACGCCCATTGCAATCCGCCCGTTGGCGCCCTCGCCGCCGGCAAACATCAGCGGCAGCGAACCCAGGATGGTCGAGATGCTGGTCATCAGGATGGGACGCAGCCGCTGCACGGAGGCCGAGTGGATGGCTTCGCCCTTGTCCAGGCCGGCACGCTGGCGCTGGTTGGCAAATTCGACAATCAGGATGCCGTTCTTGGCCACCAGGCCGATCAGCATGATGATGCCGATCTGGCTGAATATGTTCATCGTAATGCTTTCGGCCACCATGAAAATCAGGGCGCCGGAGATGGCCAGCGGCACGGTGAACATGATGACCAGCGGGTCCTTGAAGCTTTCGAACTGGGCGGCCAGGACGAGGTAGATCAGCAGCAGTGCCAGGATGAGGGCAAACATGAGGCTGGAGGAGCTTTCGCGAAACTCGCGCGACTCGCCGGCCAGCGCCGTGCGGAAGGTCTCGTCCAGCGTTTCCCGGGCAATCCGGTCCATCTCGTCCAGCCCGTCGCCCAGGGTATATCCCCGGTTCAGTCCGGCGCTGACGGTTGTCGAGACAAAGCGGTTGTAGCGGTACAGTTGCGGCGGGGCGACGGTCTCGGTCAGGGAGACCAGGTTGTCGAGCTGAATCATGTTGCCGCTACCGCTGCGGACGTAGATGGAGCGCAGGTCGAGCGGCGTGTTGCGCTGCTGGCGGTTGATTTCGCCCAGGATCTGGTACTGCTTGCCGTTCATGTAGAAATAGCCCATCCGCTGTCCGCTCAGGGCGTACTGGAGCGTCTGGGCGATGTTCTGCGTGCTGACGCCCAGCAGCGTCGCCTTGTCGCGGTCGATTTCGATGTGCGTCTCGGGTTTGGTGAACTTCAGGTTGGCGTCGGCCATTTGGAGGACCGGGCTTTCGCTCACCTTGCGCATGAAGGCCGGCAGAAATTCCTGCAACTTTTCGAGGTTCGTGGCCTGCAGGACATACTGTACCGGCATCCCTCCCCGCCGGCCGCCGAAGGTGGACTGCTGCCGCACGAACGCACGCGCGTCGTTTTTCCGCTGCACCAGCGTCGAGAGCTGGTCGGCGATTTCCATCTGGCTGCGTGCGCGTTCCCGGATGTCGGACAGATTGATGAAGACAAAAGCGTTGCCCGTCATGGAACGGTTGACGACGGACCTGGCTTCGGGCACCACGGAATCAACCATCCCTTCGATCTGCCGCGCATAGTCGCGGTAGAACTCGAAGGTGCTGCCCTCCGGCGCACGGACGCTGACGGATATCGTTGAGCGGTCTTCCAGCGGCGACAGCTCCGCGCGGATTTGATTCCACAGGTAGAAGATCGTGACAGCGAGGAGGCCGACGGTCGGAAACACCCAGACCCTGTGCCTCAGGAAAGCGGCCAGCGAGGTGGAATAAATCCGGTTCATGGCTTCGAAAAACGGCTCGGTCTTTTCGACCAGCCGGTTTTTCTTCTTCCGCTGCTTCAGCAGTTTCGTGGCGCACATGGGCGTGAACGTCAGCGCCACGATCGACGAGATGATCACGGCGCCTGCAATCACGACGCCAAATTCCTTGAACAGCCGGCCGGTCATTCCCTCCATGAAGACGATGGGCATGAAGACGGCAGTCAGCGTCACGGTGGTGGAAATGACGGCAAAGAAGATTTCCCTGGAGCCTTCGATACCGGCCTGTTTCGGCAACATGCCGCGCTCGATGCGGATGTAGATGTTCTCGGCCACCACGATGGCGTCGTCCACCACCAGCCCGACCGACAGCACGACCGCCAGCATCGTCAGCACGTTGACCGAAAAGCCGGCGATGTACATGATGAAGAAGGCGCCGATCAGGGAGACGGGGATGACGATGACCGGCACCAGCGTCACGCGCCAGTCGCGCAGGAAAAGGAAGATGATCAGCACCACGAGCAGGAAGGCGACGTAGATCGTTTCCTGCACCTCGGCGATGGAGGCGCGGATGAAGCGCGTATTGTCGTACACCATTTCGATTTTCACGTCCCCGGGCAGGTCTTTGCCGATCTGCCGGATGCGCCGGTAGGCTTCTTCGGCTATTTCGATGTGGTTGGCGCCGGGCTGCGGGATGATGACTGCCATGACCGTCGGCTCGCCGTTTTTGGTCATGAAGCTGCGGATGTCCTCCGGCGCTACCTCGGCCTGGCCCACGTCGCTGAAGCGGACGATGTTGATGCCGTCGTTTTTTATAATCAGGTCGTTAAATTCCTGCGGGGTGTGCATCAGCCCCATGGTGCGGATGGAAAGCTCGATCTTGTCGCCCTCGATGCTGCCCGACGGCAGCTCGATGTTTTCCCGGTCGACGGCGTTTTTCACGTCCAGCGGCGTCACGCCGTAGCCGGCCATCTTGATCGGATCCAGCCACAGGCGCATGGAGTAGCGCTTGTCACCCCAGATACCGACCGCGCTCACGTTGGCGATGGTCTGCAGGCGTTCCTTGACCGTCAGCTCGGCAATTTCGCTCAGTTCGAGCAGGGAGCGTCTTTCGCTCTGGATGGAGATTTGCAGGATGGGGTCGGAGTCGGAGTCGGCCTTGGAGACGGTCGGCGGGTCGCAGTCGCGCGGCAGGTTGCGCTGTGCACGCGAGACCTTGTCGCGCACGTCGTTGGCCGCCGTTTCCATGTCAACCGACAGTTCAAACTCTACCATGATGTTGCAGTAGCCCTGGCTGCTGACGCTCGACAGGGAACGGATGCCGGGAATGCCGTTGATGTTCTGTTCCAGCGGTTCGGTGATCTGGTTCATGATCACGTCCGCATTGGCGCCCGGGTAGGTGACGGTGACGGAGATGATGGGCTGGTCGACGCTCGGAAATTCGCGCACGCCCAGAAACGTGTAGCCGATGACGCCGAACAGGAGGATGACGAGCGTGATGACGGTGGCCAGTACGGGGCGGTGAATGCTTAATTCGGAAATGTTCATAGTGCGGAGGTTTTTTTATCGGATATGGTCAAGTGTGACGGGCAGGCCGGAGCGCAGCTGCATGATACCGGAGATCACCACCGTATCGCCCACGCTCAGCCCGCTGATCACCTGGAGCTGCGACTCGGTACGGATGCCGGAGACGATTTCCACCGGTTCGACCTCTCCCGCGCGGTAGCGATACACCAGGCTTTTCCCCATTTCCTGTGTCATGGCCTCGCTGGGGATGGCCAGGGCGTTACGGATTTCCTTTCGCGTCAGCTGCACCTCGGCATAGCGTCCCGGGCGGATGCGCTCGTCGCGGTTGGGGTAGAGGGCGCGTGCCACCAGCGTGCGCGTGGCCATATCCACCTTGGATTCGACGGCATAGACCTGGGAGCGGTATTCCTGCTGCGAGCCGGTGACGCGAAACGTCACTTCCGTGCCCGGCACCACGTCCTCGGCATATTTTTCCGGCACGGAGAAGTCGATCTTGACCGGCGAAAGCTTCGTCAACTTGGCAATCCGCGTCGACGCCGTCGCATAGGCTCCCTCGCTCACGTAGCGCAGTCCGATGACGCCGTCGAAGGGCGCCCGGAGTTCCGTCTGCGCGAGGTGCGCCTTGACGAGTTCGATGTCGGCCATCAGTTTTTCGTACTCCGTTTTCACCTGTTCGTACGCCTCCTGGCTCACGGCGTCCTTGTCCAGCAGCGTCCGCTGGCGGAAGACGCGGGCATTGGCCAACTGGATTTGCGCCTCCAGCTTGTGCAACTCGGCCTGCAGCGGCTCGTCGTTGATCTTGGCCAGCAAATCCCCCTTACGTACGTGCGAACCCTCCTGGAAAAAGAGGCCCACAATCTTACCCGACACCTCGAAGGCCAGGTCCACCTCCTCGTCCGGCAGGATGTCGGCCGTCGTATGCGTCCGGTCGGACAAAACCTGCGGCTTGATCACAATCGCATTTACATTTAATATCCTCCGTTGCCCGGACGCCCGGACAGCCGGCGGGTTGTCGGGACGGTCCTTCGCCGTCCGCTCCCTCCGGATGCGCGGATAGACAATCATTCCGATGATAAACAAAACGATCACCCCTACCACGATCCACTTCACTTCTTTCGTCATAAATATTTTCTTTTGAGTATTATATCCAAAAACAGTTATCCTCCCAATCGGCCGTAAAGGTACGGCATCCCAACGGGACTTCAGACTTCTGCCGGGGAAAAAGGTTTAACCGCGCGCCTTCCGGAGGGCCATTCCCTGCCTCCGGCACGGCAGGCGGCCAAGCCGGCGCCCCGGCGCCCGTTCCCATTGCTATTGTCTGAACTGTGATTCTTGTGATTTATATGATTGTCATGATGAATCAAACCAATCATATAAATCACAAGAATCACAGTTCGGACAAACATAAAGCCAGGCGAGCGACGCTTTGATTTCCGATACTTTTTGGGCGGGAGGCGGACGGGTGTTATTTCTTCAGCAGTTTGACCGCGCGGCGGGTCTTTCCGTCGGACAGGACGGCGATGTAGAGGCCTGCCGGCCACGACTGTGCAGGGATATAGGCATTGTTTTCCACCTCTTGCGCGAGGAGTCGGCGGCCGGCGGCGTCGATCAGCGTCAGGCGGGCGGGGTGCGCCAGGCCGGTGACGTAGAAGCCCTCGGTCATGGGATTGGGGTAGAGCCGCAGGGCGTCGCCCTCAACCGTTTCATTGCCCTCTTCTGCGTCGTGGAACGGGACATAGCCGCTTTCGGCAATCACCTCCCTGCCGGCCGGCGTGAGGAGCCATTCGCGGACTTGCCACGCCGTTGTACCGCGATCCAGGTCGGCGCGGACGGATACGTACACGGGGGCCACGAACGGGTAGGTGCGGTCACGGATCGACGCGGCATCGGGATCAACGCCGTCGATGGCAATACTTTTCGTCTGTCCCGACCCGACGGCGTCGCGAATGATGTATTCCTTATAATAGTGCGGCGTAAAGCAAATGCCGTTGGGGGACTTGATAATTTCGTCGTAAACCTGCGCCATGGTCAGGATGATTTCGTCGGTGAGGCCCGCTTCCCAGTCGGGCATACCGGCCTGGTTCATCACGATTTCCTTCATCATCTCCTGGCTACCCGACTGGGCATTCCGGATAAAGGGCTTAATGGTTTCGTCCGCGCCGCCCACCCGGTTCCAATTCGTAATATTACCGAGGTAAATATCCCTCACCTGCCCGGCAGTCAACGACCGGACGGGGTTTTGGCTATTGACCAGGAAGTCGAGCGCATCCAGTGCGATGGGCGTCTCGACCAGGTCCACGCCCTGGCTTTGTGCATACGCCCGTTCGTCGTCCGACATTTTCCGGGCCGAGAGGATGAGATCCACCCGCCCGTCGATCAGGTTGAGGATAGAATTATGAGTCTGCGACGCCATGACCCGTTCGCCGAAAAACCCTTCCGGCGCTTGACTGTAGTCGGGAATCACCTCCCAAATGCCGTTTCCCATCACGTAGGGCTGCCATTCGTAAGACAGGCCCAGGAGCCGGCAAGCGATGATACGGTTCAGGGGATCGGTAGAAGTAGAAGCGTCGGTACGCGGATAATTGTCGGGGGTAAGGCCGGGGAGGCCGTCCGGAGGGTTATCAGCGCCGGCCTTCCCCACACCGCTCAGGCAGACCAGTATAACGGCGAGGAGAGAGGCCGGCGTGAAACGTTTCATGCGTTTTGCGTTCTTAAGGGGTTAATTAATAATGAATGTTGCTATCGGGCCGATGGGGCCTTCTTTGCCGTGCTGGTTGGAATAGCGGGCATAGAGGTTGGCCTGTTTACTCAGGTCGGCAGAGGTGAAATCCACGTTGTGGCGTGTGTTGGACGAGAAGTCGAGTTTGCGGTAGGATTCCACCTCTTCCGGCTGCTTTCCGATTTCGGAAACGGCCAGGTAGAGGTAGCTGCCCGTGGCGTGGGGCGGGAGCTTCCGTTTACCGGTCTTTTCGTCAATCACATAGATTTCATACCTGTAAGCTCCCAGCCGGCGGACGTCCAGTATGCCCGTATCGGTGGGCGTAAGCGGCGGGGTACGCACGTTATCATGCGGTTCGATGCCGAATACTTCCAAATCCTCCACGCTGACGGCGGTGTTATAGCGGATGTTTTCGTTCAGGAAATGCCGCCATTCCTTTTCCAGCGCCTCACGTGCCACGTCACGCGCCGCGCGGCTACCCTTGGTCGCCGTGTCCGGATCTGCCGCGGTCGCCTCCTTCGCTATATAATCATTATAGTAAGGGGTTAACACACCAAACTTGGCCTGCGAAATGCCGTAGGTGCTCAGGTTCGTCGATGCCTTTTGATAGGCGATCTTGATGTACTCCGTGAATCCCGCAATCGTACGGGGAAACATTGCTCTTTTTTCCATGATTTCTTTCAATTAAAAATTTAATACTCTATCATTCAAACACATTTCAGTTAGTTAAAAATTCGGTTCCGCTCAAATGGCGTACCGCCGTTCTTTCTGCCGCCTGCCGTCCGAAGTTTCCGTACCGGTATCCGGAATTTCCGTACCGGTATCCGAAGTTTCCGGATCGGTATCCGAAGTTTTCGTACCGGTATCCGAAGTTTCCGGATCGGTATCCGAAGTTTCCGGATCGGTATCCGAAGTTTCCGGATCGGTATCCGGAATTTCCGGATCGGTATCCGAAGTTTCCGGATCGGTATCCGGAATTTCCGGATCGGTATCCGAAAACTCCGGACCGGCATCCGAAGATTTCGGGTTACCAGTCGCGGAGTCTGGAGCAAAATTTCAACATGGCGGCAAAAATAAGCGTT